>DATLUO010000014.1 GCA_035533075.1 Pirellulales bacterium
CCGGCCCACCACATGCGGCGTCGTTTACGCGGTGGGCCGGCGCTCGCAAGCTCGCTGGCCCCACCCTACAGTTTAATGATTAAAGGCAAACTCCAGTGAATTGAGCATCGTCCAGGCCAGATCCTCGGCGGCACGTCGGCGGCCGGCCGTCGAACGACCCAGGTGACCGATCGCGGTGCGTCGCTCGTCATCGCTGGGAAAGCGGCTAAAAAACGTCAGGTAAAGCTCATCGGCCAACTCGCCGTTGTCGGCGTGCTCGGCCGCGAGATGCTTGATCCGGCCCGATTCGTGGGCGAGTTTGTCCTCGATCTCCGGCGAGTTGAGAAAGTGCAACACCTGGGCCACGCTGGCCTCGGCGTTCCGCTCGCACTTGCAGGGCGTCTTTCGTAGGGGGCGGCCGAAGAGTTTGAGGAAGTAGTGCGATACATTGCTGTCCCACAATTGCACGGCCCGATAGCCGGCGGGAATGCCCGGAAACTTTTCGCCCACGCCCGTGGTCTGGCACACGGCATCGAGCAACACCTCGGCGTCGAGCGGCTTGAACAGGGCCCGCGAGTAGTTCTGCTCGTCGCGCTCGTTGGTTTCGTTCGGCCGGCTGGAGAGTTGATAAACGGCCGACGACGTGATGACGCGGATCAGTTCCCGCAAATCGAACTGGTGGTCGGCAAGGTACGTGGCCAAGGCGCCGAGTAGCTCCGGATTGCCGGGCGGATTGGTTGCCCGCACGTCGTCAACCGGCTCGACCAGCCCCCGGCCGAGATAATGTGCCCAGACGCGGTTCGCCAGATTCTTGGCAAACCAGGGATTGTCGCGGGAAGTCATCCAGTCGGCCAGTGCTGTGCGACGGTCTCCGACCGGCAGGCTTTGAGGTGTCTCCGCGCCGAGCGGATGTGCCCGCACAGTTTCGCCTGTGCGAGGATGTTTGGTCTCGGCGGCGGCGCCCGCCAGCAGCATCTCGCCGCGCGGCGCCTGCCTGCGAGCGAGTGGCGCGAAGAAGTCGACCATGCCGTAATAATCGGTCTGGCTCCAGCGGTCGAAGGGGTGATGATGGCACTCGGCACACGAGATGCGCACGCCGAGAAACACTTGCGAGAGCGTGCTGGCCATTTCGCCCGGCTTCTGCACGACCTTATAAAAATTGCCGGCCGGCGACTCGGCCAGCGGCCCTTCGGCGGTCAGCACCTCTCGGGCAAACTGGTCGAGCGGCTTTTTCGACGCCAGGCTGTCGCGAATCCAGCGGTAATACGCGTAGGCTCCTTTGTGGCCCAAAGCCACGCGATCGACCCGCAACAGGTCGGCCCACTTCAAGGCCCAGTAGTCGGCGAACTCGGGCCGACTCAACAAGTCGTCGACCAGCCGCGCCCGGCGATCGCCGCGCGCGTCCGTCAGAAACTGCCGTGCCTCCCCAGCCGTGGGCAACGTGCCGATCGTGTCGAGATAAACTCGGCGCAGAAACGTGGCATCATCAGCCGAGGGCGACGGCGCGAGATTCAGTTTGGCAAGCTGGGCGGCCACTAGGCGATCGATGAAGTTGTTCTCGGCCAAGGGCGCGTGGCCCGCCGTTGTGCCTGGCTGTGGAATGATTGCCCGGAACAGATCAACTTCGCCCATGAAGCTCGCCATCACGGCCACCTGGCCGGGCATCTCGCCCGCGGCGACCAGCCCCGACTCGTCGACGACGGCCAGGGCCTCGTTGTTCGACTGAAATCGTACCAGGCTGGTGACATCGACTTGGCGGCCATCGCTGTAGCGGGCCGTGACACGGAGCTGCTGGCCGGCCCGCAGATCGAGCAGCCGCTCGCGAGGCGTCAGGGCAATGCTCACGACGTGCGGGTCGGCCGCGTCGCCGAAGCGCAGCCCGCCGGCGATCCAGTCGTGCAGAATGCGGTATTCGCGCGAATCGCCGCCGATGCGAACGCCGCCACCGTGCGGCGCTTGGCCCGCGGCCTTCCGCAACAACAGGCTCTGCGAGGCCGACGCGGGAAACACGCGCCGGCCGCGGTCTTCCATCGTCAGTGCGCGATAATCGGCCGCCGGATCGAACCCGAACACGGACAGCTTGAACCCATTCTGTCCTTCGGCCTTGCCATGGCAGCCGGACGAATTGCAGCCGAAGCGGCTCAATAGCGGCACCACGTCGTTGGCGAAGTTATACAACGGCGTCTGCCTGCTGCCCGTAACGTGGCACAGGACGAGGCGTTTTTGTCCCGCTACGTCGATTTCGACTTCGCCACTGCCATCGGCCCGCGGGTACACAACTCCCTGGTCAGACACTTCGACCACGTCCGGCGACAGCGAGCGATAACGGGCGTGGCGCGTGAGATCGACGATACGTCCGTCCGCACGCCTACCCTCGACCAGCAGCGTGAATCGCGCATCCGCGCCGGCAAGCGTGACTGCGGGCGGATCGACCGTGATGTCGCACAGCGCAGGATCATCGTCAGCCCAGGCCGCGTCGGCCAAAGCGAAGATCGAGAGGCAGGCGATAATGAAGCGAGGCGGGAGCAAAGGGCACTCCTCGCTGGTGGGCGGGACCGTAAGCTATCCAGACACGACACGAAGTATAAACGCTTTTCGATGCGATCGCCAACGCCTGCTCGGCAAATCATCGTTCTGCGCGGTCCGCGAGCACGTTCTCCCCCGCCCACCGGTTGCGGCTGAATGCGGTGGCGGCGATGCTTCGCCCTCACATCAATTGGCTGCTTCGGCCAGCGATCGACTTGTCAGTCAACTCCATGCTCTGTTTGCGAGGATTGCTCGGACCCGCTGGGCCGGGATAGACTAGGAGTGTCTTTGTTCATCCCGGTTTTCGTTCCTCCCGACCACGAACCATGCCGCTCTTCGATTCCGACTTCTTAAAGAAGCTCGAATACCTCTCGCTGATTTCGCGTCGAGTGTTTCGGGGGTCGTTGTTGGCGCAGCGGCGGACGATGCAGATGGGAGGCGGCGTCGAGTTCGCCGACCACCGCGAGTACACGCCCGGCGACGACTTTCGCTATCTCGATTGGAACGTCTACGCCCGGCACGATGAACTGCTGCTCAAGCGGTTTCAGGAAGAAGAAGACCTGCACGTCTACCTGTTTGTCGATTGTTCGCGGAGCATGAACTTCGGATCACCGAACAAGTTCGATTTCGCGCGCAAGGTCGCGGCGGCGTTGGCTTACATCGCGCTGGCCGATCTCGATCGCGTGGCGGTGATCGCTTTTTCCAACGAGATTGTGGCCGACTTTCCGCTCGCGCGCGGCAAGGCCCGCATCCTGTCGCTCTTGAAGTTTCTCGAAGCGGTCGAACCCCAGGGCACGCTCACCGACCTGGCCCGCGTGGCCACCGGGTTCGTCCACCGCACCCAGCGCCGCGGGCTGGCCGTGGTGGTGAGCGACTTTTACGATCCGGCCGGATTCGAGCGGGGCCTCGACATCCTCCGCCACCGCCATTACGAGCCGCACGTCGTGCAAATCTACGCTCGCGGCGAGGCCGAACCGAACGTGCTGGGCGACATCGAACTGTACGACGTCGAAACTTCATCCAGCCGCAAAGTGACGGTCACCGAACGCAATCTGCGGCAATACCGGGCGATCTTCGAGCGGTTCCAGCAATCGCTGCTGCGCTATTGCCGCAATTACGGTCTCGGCTGCACGCGGACCTCGACCGAGACACCCTTCGACGAGCTGATTTTGAAGATGATGCGCGCGGCGGGCGAGATACGCTGATGCTTTACTCTTCCCAAGCTTTCTTGAGCACCAGATACCCTTCCGCGTCGGCCTCCTTGAGTTCCGAACGCACGAAGGGATAGAAATCGTTCGTGCCGAAATAGGCCTCGCTCGATTCGGCAAAGTACTCTTGCGGATTGGTCAGCGCATAATGCCGCTCGCGCTTGCCGCGGATGTGCAGCACCGATTCGTAGACCTTCGCGTCCGTGGCGCGCTCAAACACGGCGCGCACCTCGGCGTTGGCGAAGCCGTCGTTGAGAAACTGATGGTGATAGCCGTGGGCCAACTCGTGAAATACCATCCACGGCTGGTCGTGGACCCACTTCAAGAAATTCCGGGCGTTGGCCAGCTCGACCGAACGGGCCTTGTCGGGGTTCATGTCGTGTTCGCGGAGCCAGCCCGGATCGGGGTGGTAGCACATGCAGGGATGGTGCGGCTCGGCTTCTTCGACCCAAATCTTGATCTGCCGCAGCTTCGCCACCGCCCCCGGCGGCACGTTGCGAACGATCAGATAGAGCTGCTGCCGCAGCAGAGAGAGCGCCTCGGCACAAAGCTCGGCGTCGCGCTCGCGAAACGGCTTGTTGACCAGCACCGTCCAGCCTTCGACCGTTTCGCTTGTATACGCCTCCGTCGGTTCATACTTGGCCGGTTCATCGGACAAAGCTGAATCGTTCACGGCGGTAACCAGCGAGGCACAGAGACAGAACGTGAATTCGAACGCTCGTTGTTTCAATGGTTTTCGTCCTGGTGTTGGCAACGTAGGTAGGGTGGGGCCAGCGAGCTTGCGAGCGCCGGCCCACCGTGTTCAAGGCGTTAGGCAATCGGCGTTGGGCATTAGGGACGATGGGACGGTCGTGCCCTAACGCCTAACGCCCATCGCCTAACCCCTTGCTACAGCGTCGGCCCGATGCTCCAGGGCGCGAACTCCTCTTCGCCCACGCCCAGTAGCTCGCTCTTCGTCTTGCTGCCGCTGGCGACTTCCAACACATACTCGAAAATCCGCCGGCCGACCTGCTCCACCGGCGTGCCGTCCAGGATCATGCCCGCGTCGATGTCCATGTCGCCGATCATCCGCTCGTACATCGGCGTGTTCGTGGCGATCTTGATCGAGGGCGAGGGCTTGCAGCCGAAGCAGCTTCCGCGGCCGGTGGTGAAGGCGATCACGTTGCAGCCGCCGGCCACGAGTCCCGTGACGCTGACCGGATCGAAGCCCGGCGTATCCATGAACACGAATCCCTTGCCGGTGACTTGCTCGCCGTAGAGATAGACGCCGGCCAGGGCGGTCGAGCCGGCCTTGGTCACCGCGCCCAGCGATTTTTCGTAGATGGTCGTCAGGCCGCCTTCCTTGTTGCCTTGCGACGGATTGTTGTTCAACTCGGCGCCGAACATCTCGGCGTAACGCTCCCACCAGCGAATCCGCTCGGCCAGCTTTTCGCCGATGGCCCGCGTCCGGGCACGCCGCGTCAGCAGGTGCTCGGCCCCGTAGACTTCCGAGGTTTCGGCCAGCACCGCCGTGCCGCCCGCCGCGACCAGCAGGTCGCTGGCCACGCCCAGGGCCGGATTGGCGGTGATGCCCGAATTGCCGTCGGAGCCGCCGCAGTTCAGCCCCAGCACGATCTCGCTGGCCGGAATCGTCTCGCGCCGCACGTCGTCGACGTCGGGCAGCATCTTCATGATCTCGCGGTGGGCGGCCTCGATCGTCTTGGCCGTGCCGCCGCACTCTTGCAGGGTGAGCACCGGCGGCAGCTTGCGGCCCACACCGTTGCTGCCCACGCCGGCAATCTGCACCAGACCCGTGGTCTCCACCAAATAAGGCAACGAAGCCGTTTCGCAACCCAGACCGATCAACAGGTAGCCGCCCACGTTGGGGTGCTTGGCGAAGCCGGCCATCGTGCGGGCAAGCTGCTGATGGTCTTCGCCGCCGTACTGCATTCCGCAACCGCCCTTGTGCGTGAGCGGCAGAATGCCGTCCACGTTGGGAAAGTCTTTCAGCAGGCCGTGATCGAACCGTTGGGCGACGTATTTGCTGACCGAGGCCGAGCAGTTGACGTTGGAGATGATGGCAATGTAGTTGCGCGTGCCCGCGCGGCCGTCGGCCCGGCGATAGCCTTGGAAGGTGTGGTCTTCGATCGGCGCGGGGTCGGGCGGCACCTCGGTCGCATACTCATAGTCGCGCGAGAACGCGCCCGCCTCGACGTTGTGCGTGTGGACCCAATCGCCCGGCTCGATGGCCTCGGTGGCGAAGCCGATGGTCTGGCCGTAGCGATAGACCCGGCCGCCCTTGGCAATCGGCACGAGCGCGATTTTGTGACCCAGGCGGACGGCACCCGTCAGACGCACCGTTCGTCCGCCGGCCGTCACTTCGCTGCCGCCTTCGAGATTGCGGGTGGCAACGCAGACATTATCATCGGGATGCAGGAGGACCACGGTAGCGGCCGGAAGCGAAGTGGCGGGCATGGGGCAGGTGGGGACTGTTTAGGGGGCGGGACATGCTCGCCTTGGCGAGCGCCGGCCCACCAAGGCCGGCGGGCCGCCAACTTCAGTTTACCGGCCGGCTTGTGGGACCGCAATTGCGTCAGGGTCTCTCGAACTCGGTCCGTGGTATTCCAGATTGCCGAATAATCGCGCGTAAAGTGCCAGTGCGCAAGTTGGGCATGATCGGGCACCGGAACCGTTGTCGTTCTCCCGGCGTGCAACCGTTGCATGAGGATGTGCCTGCTGCGACGCCTCACTTCGACGAACCCGTGCCGCGCTAGAATTGCACAAACTTCCTGCGCGGAAAGGGCCCTAAGTTTGCCCAACAGCCACCTCGACTTGCGTCACGTAAACCTCGTTGGCTAGGCGGCGCGACACCTCTTCCTCTGAGGCGCACTCAAAGAACAACTGGTTCGTAGACTACAAAAGCGGGAAGAAGGAGCCTGCGGGCCTTGGGGAGCTGCCGCAATGGGCGGCAGCATGGCAACTATGACGCACCTCGTTATTTCGGCGAAGAATTCTCCGCCAAATCGGGCATCGTCGCGGTCCATTCATGCGAGGGCGGCGTGCCGCTGACGTTGCAGGCCCAGTTGATGCCGTTGAACAGCAGTTGGCAAAAGGCCGGCTGGCTGAAGTCGCCGATGTGGCCCAGCGACGTGTAGAACGAACGGCCGCCGTCGGCACGCACGCGCGTCCAAGCCACCGGCTCGCTCGCAAAGCCGGGCACCATCCCCAGCAACAGCGGCTGCGTGCCGGGCAAAAGCGGACTCACCTTGTAAAGCGAACACGGGCTGACGTACTGCTGAAGCGAGATTCCGGCAAGCACCGCGTGCGGCCCGCTGCCGGCGGCGACCGCCACCCGCGGGTGCAGATCGTTGGCGTGATGATTCACATAGTTGCCGCCCCAAACTTGCTGGTCGAAGTCGGCCCACTGCGCGACTCCCCCTTGCGCAAGATCTTTGCCCAGCGGCTTGCCGGCCGGCGGGGCAAAGGCATGGCTGGCCGTCCGGATGCCGATCATCGGCTTGCCCGCGGCGACGAAGCGGCGCACGTGGTCGAGCTCGACGGCAGGTAGCGGCCGCCGCCGCACGCTGACCAGCAAGGCGTCGGCCTGGTCGAGCGCCTCGATCGCAGGAATGTCGCGGCGGTCGGTGTCGCTGCCGAAGATGAAGCTCACGCGATAATCGCGCCCCAGGTACTGTGCCGCGAACTTGGGCAGCGATTCTTCGGTCTTGTATTCGTCTTCGGCTACGAGCAAAGCAAGCTGCGGCCGGCGGTCGCCCGAAAAGCGGAACTCGCGCCCGTCGCCGAGCAAATCGCCGCTGGCGACCGTCGGGCAAACGAACTTTTCGATATGTTCGACGATCAGATCGGTGCCGGTGAAGTGGCTCACGTAAGGCCACTTGGCCGGATCGTACATCGTGTCGGTCATGTCGCGCATCAGAACGACGTGCTTGCCGTTCTTGGCCAGTTGCCGCAGACCGAACGGCCGGCCCAGCACGCACATGTTCGTGTGGACGCCAAGCAGGATCACGTTCTTGATGCCGCGCTCGTCGAGGAGGTTCCAGATTTCGACGCCCGAATCACTGATCGCGTCATTGGCGTCGTCGATTTCCAGCGCCGCGAACTGGGCCTTCCAAGGGGCCTTGGGATGGCGGCCGATCGAGGCGAGGTAATCGTGCCACTGCCGATGTTCGACCGGGTCGTCGTCCTCGCCGCCGGCCCGCTGATCGAGCGGATAGGCGCCGCGGTCTTCGTTCGGAATCTGCCGGCACCACCGGCCGATCTCGCCGGGCAAGTTGCCGGCCGACGGCGCGCTCTTGGCCAACTGTCGCCCCGGACGGTTGGCGTATGCCTCCATGCAACCGCTGGGGGCGTGAATGACGAGCGCGCCGCGGTCGCGGGCGGCATGCAGGACCTGGTTCATGCGCGGCGCCAGCTCGTGTACCCGTCGCACCGCGTTGAGGCAGTGATGGGCGTCCCACATATCGCAGACGATGATCGCCGTTTGTCGCGCGTCCCAAGCGACGTCGCGTTCGGTCAGCGTATGATAACGGCCCGAGCCGGGCGAGGTTTCTGTTCGCCGTCGCAGATTGAGCTTCAGCGTGCTGGAATCTTCGGCGCCCGCGAGCGAGCCGCAAGCCACAACGATCGCCACCGCCAAGCGTTGCCATTGAACACGCACAACCCGCCATCCTTTCTTGAGCGAAGATTCGTTTCCGCCCCGCGATCACCAGACGTTTAGATTATCGTGGCGGGGGCAACGCGACAAGTTTTGGCGATCATATCAGGTCGCTTGTCACAGATTGCTTGCCCTGGTTTTCCGGCAGGCCGATAATGGCAGCGGAGGCCGCGTGCGGCCTGCAATTCAATTCCTCATTTTTTGTCGTTCTGGTTGTTCCGTTTCTTGACTGTCGGCGCGCCCCGGTTGACGGTCGTCACGTCAGGGCCTTAACGGCCTCGATGCATCGCTCTCTTCCTTTCTTTCGTCACCGCGCGGCCGGCGGCTGGAACGCAGTCTGACCGTCGCTGTACCAATGGCTGCCGGGCTTCCTGGGCCAAGTGAGGTAGAGCACCGTCTTGGCGCCGGACCGGCGAGCCAGCTTGTCGAATCGCCCGATGTAATCCGTGCCCCTCTCGACGTCGGTCACTGCCCAGAAGCTGTGCTCCTGAATCACCACATAGTCCCAATGGCTGCCGCGGACCGCATCGGCGGCTTTGCCTTCTTCCCATATCTCTTTCAGCGTTACGCCGCCGCGCGTGACCGACTTGATTCTAGCCGACTTCGCACCCGGCGGCCAGCGTTGACCGATCTTTGCGATCTTTGAATCAAGGCCCCGGAAAAGGCGTCCCGCCTGCTCCCCGGTGCTCGGATAGCCTCTTAGCCCGGATTATTCACCGGCCCACACCAACCCGAAGCGCAAGCGAGGATCAGCAACGGACTTAGCTCGCTTGCGCTTCGGGTTGGTGTTCGCGCAGTCTGCGCGCCAAGTTCGGGGGCCGGTGAATCATCCGGGTTAGTGCCCGACATCGTGCGGCGCAAGGCAGGCGTCGATGAAAGCATGGAGATCGTCGGTCTCTGGCAGCCGTTCGGGCTGGCGAGCCGTGCGGCGCAAGTGATCGGCAAGCTGGTGCAAAAACGCCTCGATGCGGCCCGCCTGCTCTTCCTGGCCGGCCAGATCGTGAAGTTCCTCCGGATCGTTTTGCTCGTCGAACAGTTCGATCACCCGCTTCGTGAGCGGTTCGGACGTGGCGTAACCGTCTTCCCGCTGTCGGCGGCCGGTGATGTAGACCAGCTTGTACCGATCGTCGCGGATCATCGCTTCTTCGTTCTCGGAGTATTCCACCACGACGCGATCGCGATGCCGCTGCGCGCCGCCGTCGAGCAGCGCCGCCAGACTGCGGCCCTGCACCGCCGCGGGGACCGGCACCCGGCACCGATCGAGAACCGTGGGCACGATGTCGATGAACTCCACCAACGCCGCGTTGTGGCCGGCATGCTGGCCGCCGGGCAATCGTATCACGAGCGGAGCGCGGACCGCCGGCTCATAGGAACAGTGCTTCTCGAAGCGACCGTGCTGGCCGAGCATGTAGCCGTGATCGCCCGTCAGCACCACCAGCGTGTCGCGGTCGTGCCCGCTGGCTTTGAGCGCATCCAGCACCAGACCGACGTTCTTGTCGAGGAACTCCGCCGACGCGTAATAAGCCGCCGTGATGCCCTGCTTTTGCGCCTCGGTCAGGTCGCGAAAGATGGCCGGTATTTGCCACTCGTCCTGCGGCCCGACTGCCGGCACGACGAACGACCGCGGGTCGCGGCGGCCCCGATATTCGACCGGAAATACGAAGGGCGAGTGCGGCTCGTAAAAACTGACCATGAGAAAGAACGGCTGGCCCGGTGCTTTTTGCAGGTAGTCCGCCGCCTGCCGGGCGAACCACGTGCCCGACGTGTCGGCATCGGTCAGACCGACCGGCAGGCACTCGCTGTTCAGCCACACGCTGGCCGGATCTCGAAAGGGATGCCACGGCGGCTGCACGCGCACGTTGTCGGGCAAAGGTTGCCGTCCACGTTTCTTCAAGGCCCGCTGATATTCGGGAATGTCGAGTCGCAGCTCGAAGCCGTGCTTCAGCGGGCCGTTGAAGTGCATCTTGCCGATGGCCCCCGTGCGATAGCCGGCGGCGGCCAGCATCTCGGCCAGCGTCGTTTCGCTTTCGGGCAGCGCCGACTTGAGCTGCGTGACACCGACCGTGCGCGGATAGCGGCCCGTGAGAAACGACTGTCTGGACGCCGTGCAGACGGGCGAGTTGCAATAGGCCCGGTCGAAGCGGACCGCTTCCGCCGCTAGGCGGTCGATATTCGGCGTATGCGCCTGAGCGTTGCCGTAGCAGCCGAGCGTGTACGCGGCCAGATCATCGGCGCAGATCCACAGCACATTGGGCCGCGGAGCGTCGGCAGCCGTTATGGAGGAAGCAGTGAACGAGAGAATGGCGAAGAGAAAAAAGGTGGTGCGCATCATTGGGCGATAACGTACAGAAGTAGTCAGATGGTGGCTGGGGTCCCGGCGCGCCGGGAGCCAGAGTTGGCGTTGAATTGAAACACGCGCTGCGGCCAGGCGATGCGCCAGTTGTGGACACCAGGACATCGCCTCGCCATGATAGCCGCAAATCGAGGTGCCCGACAGGTAGTGGGTGAGTCTAATCCTGGGATTTTTTGTCGCCGTCTTCATCGTTGCTGACCACAGGCTCGATGACCGTGCCATCCATCAGCACGATCAATGTTACTTCTTCATGGCGCGGGACAAGACCTGCCGCGGGCTCGATCGGCATGGCCTGGAACGTTGCGTGCCACACGCAATGATCCCCCTCGAGAAACAGGTGAAGGTCCACAGTGTGCCATTCCCAATCATCCGGTGCTTTCACGACGGAGTTTCGCATCTTCTCTGCGAGCCTGATGGCTTTTCGTGGCGACACGGGAGGGATGTCGGCTTTTTCTTTGTCCCATGTCGGCGAGTTGAGCAAGGCATCGTGAGCCATGCGGCTCTTATAGGTCTTTCCGAACGCGCGACTTGTAAGGCAAAACATATCGTCCGTCTCCTGGACCTGGATCAACGCGAGCAAAGCAATCGCTATCGGTGACGTGATGGCGCTAAGCATGGACGGCCTCCAAGGCGGTTTGACGTGGACGGGTGGTGAAAGCATAATTAGAGCATGCTGAACGGCTCACGCAAGAAGCCCCGCGAAAAGGACACCCAGCAACTAGCGCGGCACATTCTCGATAGTGTCGTGCAGGACGCCGACTGACCCACTACCGCCCGACAGCGTTCGTTGCCGATTGCTCCGACGGCAAATACAATGAAGCGGTCTCAGGAAGGTCAAACTATGCCACTTGCAATCGAGATCGAACAAGAGGACGACGGCCGCTGGATTGCGGAGGTTCCTGCAATTCCCGGCGTTCTTGCCTATGGGAATTCGCGGGATGAAGCCATTGGTCGCGTACAAGCCTTGTCGTTGCGCGTACTGGCCGATCGGCTGGAGCACGGCGGGTCTGTTTCGCAGATCGGAGCGGTTTTCGCGGTGGGACCATGAGTCAATGGCGCGCCGACAAAAGCACGTAGAGTGCTCGCCGCGCTGTTGCGCATCGGATGGAGTGTTAAGCGACAACCAGGCGGTTCGCACCGTGTCCTTGGGCGACCAAGCCGGCCTGACGTCGTTTTTGCGTTCCATGACAACGTGGAAATTGGACCGCGCATGCTGGCGCGAATTGGAAAGCACACGGGACTCAGCCCAGACGATCTCTAGCCCGATACAAGAGTGACGTACATGCATGCGTTACGATCGACTGCTCTCCTAGTGTGGTTGGCGGCATATCAATCGTTTGCCGCCGGAGCGCAACCTATCCCCGTGCGCATCGAGCGCGCCGCCGACGGCTACCGCCTGCTGCGCGACGGCAAGCCTTACTTCATCAAGGGCGTCGGTGGAGACGGCCCACTGGCTCTGCTCGCCAAGGCCGGCGGCAACTCAGTGCGCACCTGGGGGGCCGACAAGCTTGAGGCAAAGCTCGACGAAGCCCACCGTCTTGGACTGACCGTGGCCGTCGGCATCTGGCTGGGCCACGAACGCCACGGCTTCGACTACAACAACTCCGAGCAAGTGGCCGCGCAGTTCGAGTCGACGAGGCAGGCGATCGAGCGCTACAAGAACCATCCCGCGGTGCTCTTGTGGGGGCTGGGCAATGAAATGGAGGGCTACGAGCGCGGCGACAACGCCGCCATCTGGTCCGCAGTGAACAATCTCGCGGGCCTGGCAAAGCAACTCGATCCCAACCATCCGACGATGACCGTGATCGCCGAGATCGGCGGCGACCGCGTAAAAAACATGCACCGCCTGTGCCCGAACATCGACATCGTGGGAATCAACAGTTACGGCGGCGTGACTTCGCTGCCCAAACGCTATGCCGAAGCCGGCGGCACCAAGCCCTACATCGTCACCGAGTATGGGCCGCCGGGCGTTTGGGAATCGCCCAAGAACGCCTGGGGCGTCTGCCGCGAACTGACGAGCACGGAAAAGGCCGCGTTCTATCGCAGGGCCTACGAACAGGCCGTCGTTTCTCAGCCCGGCAAGTGTCTCGGCTCCTACGCCTTCACCTGGGGCAACAAGCAAGAGGCGACGGCCACCTGGTTCGGCATGCTCTTGCCCGACGGCAGCAAGCTGGCCGCGGTCGATACCATGACGGAGCTTTGGTCCGGCAAGCCTCCCGCCAATCGTTGTCCCGCGATCGTCAAGCTGGCCTTGGACGGTGCCGACGAAGTTGACCCGCGAGCAAAACTGCGCGCGGTGCTCGAAGTTTCGGATCCTGAAGGCGATAAGCTGCGCGTGCGCTGGGCTTTGAGCCGTGAAGCCGAGCAGCTTGGCACCGGCGGCGACACCGAGGCCACGCCCGAAACGATCGCCGGCGCCGTCACCGCCGCCGACCAGCGGCACGCGGAGGTTCAGATGCCCGCCGAGCCGGGCGGCTACCGCCTGTTTGCTTACCTCGACGACGGCCACGGCGGCGCGGCGGTGGGCAACTTGCCGCTGCTGGTCAAAGGCCAGGTTTCCCCCAGGCCCGCCCAAAAGGCAAAATTGCCGCTGGTGATCTACGACGAGGCCGGCCGCGCGAAACCGCCTTACGTGCCGACCGGCTGGATGGGCGAGACCAAGCAAATGGCGCTGGCCGAAGACTGTGACGTTCAGCCGCACGAGGGCAAGTATTGTATTCGCGCTCAATATAAAGCGGCGGACGGCTGGGGCGGGGTCGTTTGGCAGCAGCCGGGCAACAACTGGGGCGACAAGCCAGGTGGCTGGAATCTCAGCGGGGCGAAGCGGCTCACGTTTTGGGCCCGCGGCGAGCGCGGCGACGAGCTGGTCAGCTTTCAATTCGGTCTGCTCGGCGCTGACAAACGTTACCACGACTCGGCAAAGGGGCAGATCGAGAAGGAGCGTCTGGCAGCCGAGTGGAAGCAATACTCGATCGATCTGAGCGGCGCCGATCTCTCACGAATCGTCACCGGCTTCGCTTGGGTCGTGGCCGGACAGGGCAAGCCCGTTACCTTTTATATCGACGACGTGCGGTACGAATGAGCGACACTGCTTTGCCATCCGCGGTGCGCCTGTTGTTCCTGGTGGCCCATCCCGACGACGCCGAGTATCACGGGGGCGGCCTGGCGGCGATGCACGCGCGGCGGGGAAGCGTGGTGAAGTTCGTGTCCATGACCAATGGCGACGCGGGGCACCACTTGCAGGCCGGTCCTGAATTGGCCCGGCGGCGGCGAGAGGAAGCCGAGCGAGCAGCGGCGGTCATCGGAGCGGCGGCCGAGGTCTGGCAACATCACGATGGCTGTTTGCAACCGACGCTCGACCTGCGTTGGCAAGTGGTCCGCGAGATTCGCAGCTTCAAGCCCGACCTCGTGCTGACCCACCGCACCAACGACTATCATCCCGACCATCGCGCCGTGGGCACCGTCGTCGGCGATGCCTGCTACCTCGTGACCGTGCCCGCGTTGGCGCCCGAAGTGCCGGCGCTGGCTCGCGATCCGGTGGTGGCCTTCTTGTCCGACCGCTTTACCAAGCCCGCGCCGCTGGCCGGCGACATCGTGGTCGACGTAGGAAGTTATTTAGACCAGATCGTGGACATGCTCGCTTGTCACCGCTCGCAGTTTTTCGAGTGGTTGCCGTTCAACCAGGGCATTTCCGCCGAGGTGCCCGCCGACGAAGCCGGGCAGCGCGATTGGCTGCGGCGATGGTATCTCGACCGGTTGCGGCCCCAAGCCGACCGCTACCGCCGCGAGTTGATCGCGCGGTACGGCGACCCTCGCGGCCGCGCCGTCGAGTTTGCCGCGGTATTCGAGATCAGCGAGTATGCTGCGCCACTTGACGCTATGTGGCGCCAGCGGCTGTTCCCCGAATGAGAAAAGGCGAGACGCACCACCTTGCCCAAAGGCAATTGCCCACGGCGCATCTCGCTTTTCAAAACGCTTGCCGCCCGCCTACCACCAGACGGTGCGAGGAACACCCAGCGGTCCCACGCCGACAGCTACACGCGGCCCACCGTAATAAGCACCCGGCGCGTAATACGAGTAGCCATAATACGGCGACGTGTAATAACCGCCGTAATAAGGGCTCACGTAACCGTAGGTGTACGGCCGGTACGTGTAATAAGGAACGTAGCCGGGATTCCATCCATTTCGCCAGGCCCGTCGCGCCCAATCGACGTTGGTGATGCGCGGCGAACCATGTTGGATGGCAGGCGTCACCTGCACGGTCGCCTTCGCCGGGCCGCTTGGAAGCTTGATTTTTTCACCGGCGAGCGTGGTCGTACACCACAAGGCCGCGGCGACAAGGGCCGCCAAAACTGCAAACCGTCTCATAATCCACCTCCCTCTCAAATCGGACAGGAAACGTGTCTTTCTTTCAAATATCGCAAAGACCGCGCCCGTCGAGGGCCAAGAGAGCTACTGGCGAACGACGATCACATGCCAGATGCCCGGTCCGTGTACGCCCGTGGTCAGCCGCAACTCCAAGTCGCCCGTTTTGCTCGGGCCGGTGACCAGCACCCAGTTGCTCGCCATTTCGGACGCCGAGCGTTCGATGATCGCGAAGAGGTCGAACAGGTCGGGCACGATCTGTTCTGGCCCGACGACGGCCACGTGGACCGGCGGCAACAGGCTCGCGACGCGCTCGCAGCCCGGTCCGCTGGCCAGCGCGAGCGTGCCCGTCTCAGCGACTGCGACGGTGGCACTGGAAATGCCGATGTCCGCGGCCAGCATGCGGCTGCGTCGCTCGTCGGCATCGAGCGCATGCAACGCATCGTAATCGATTCGTTCGATTCCGTTCTCAGCCAGCAGTTCGCTGAGGCCGAGTCTGTCGAGCACCGGATGCTGCCAGCAAAGTGCGCTCGTGGGCGCGTAACGGCCGAGCAAATCGGACATGATCGCGCGGGCCGCGGCCCAATCGGCCACCAGCGTGCCGCGGCCGCCCACGGCGTTGACCTCTTCAACCAGTCGGGCGGCCGGATCGTCGCCCGCGCCGCAGTAACCGACGCCGGCCGGCAGGTCGTCTACGGCCACGCGATACTTGGCGCCGGCCCGCGCGGCTTCGCGCACCCTGGCCAGAAAACTTTCGCGAGACATACTGCTAGCGCTCCATCAATGATGTGATATCGGAGGATGGCCTTCCTAGGCCGTCCCGTTCGTTCTTGGACGGCCTAGGAAGGCCATCCTCCAGCTTCGCGGCGCGTGCAAGCCGGGGCATCGCTTGGCCGCAGCGCTTATCTTGATGTCAATGCTCTGTGCGGCCAATCTCTGCCCCAGCCACCGCTGTGCGTCCAATGAGCCGACGAACGACAGAGCACTAACGCACGCTCACTTTATCCGACGTGGGAAAGTCGCCGGGGATCTTGCTTTGCGTGACCTCGCCGGTGGCGGCCCATTCGGCGCCGCGCTGCAAGGTGACGATGAAGCCGACGCAGTGCATCGCCTCCGGACTGTGTCCCAGCGTGGTATGGAACACACGCCCTTTGCCGTAGTCGATGGCCATGAGCATCGGTTCCTGTTCGCCTGATCCCCCTTGCTTCGGATCGGCATAGGCGGTGGCCAGCACCGTCAGGTTCGCCGCCGGACCGCGAAGGCGGTCGTAGAGCTCGTCGGAGGCGTGCATCCACGATGAGGGCAGTCCCGCCGTAATCGGGTGCTTGCCGTCGCGCACGACGACCAAGAAGGCGTGTTGTGCTCCGTGACTTCCGCCGCCGCCGGGCGACGTGTCGCGCACAAACTGGCCCTCGCGGAGGCGCACGTAGGGGCCCGATTTCTCGTTGCGTCCGCCCCAGCCGCCGACGCCGATCATCTCGTTGTAGGCCTTCCATTGCGGAAAGGCATTGTCGGCGGCGTGGACCACCACCAACCCACCGCCGTGGCGCATATACTTTTCGAACGCCTGCTGCGTTTCCTTCGGCCAAGGCGCGCCGTTGTAGTTCGACACCACGACCTGGTAGCCGGCGAAGTCCGGCTTGAAACGGCTCAGATCGCCGTTGGCTGGCGTGGTCGCCACATCCACGCTGAAGAGACCGGAATCTTCCAGGTACTTTTTGAGCAGCGGTGTGGTGGCCTTCCAGTTATGGTTGTTTTGGCCGTCGACGATCAAGGCTTTGAGCATCGGCTCGGCCCCGAGGCACGGCAAGGCACAAAGCAACAATCCGAAGCAAATCGGCGATCGCAACATGGTGAGGTTCCTCTAGGAGTGGGCGGCTACTCCGCTCAACCTATCGCCGGGTCCTGGGCCTGTCAAAGCGCGCTGCGCCACCAAGACTCTGTAGGGAACGGACTCCGTGCCGTTCCGTGGAATGCCGATGGAAGATCGTTCGGTGCGCGCGGAACGGCACGGAGTCCGTTCCCTACAGAGCTGCACGCAACCCCGTTCCTGTAACCGCGATGGCCCGGTGATTTCATTGGCCGAATCCTTGGATTACAATTGCGGGACATTCGGTCCGCTTTGTGAATCTTTAACCCACTGGAAAAATCCGCCATGACACGCACGCACGCTTTTCGATGGTTCTCGTTGACGCTGATGGGCCTCGTTTTCTCAGGGCAACCGGCACGCGCTGCCGATGGCCAGCCGCTCAAGACGCTGTTGATCGCCGGCGGCTGCTGCCACGACTACGCCAAGCAAAAAGACCTGCTCAAGCAGGGGCTGGAAGCACGGGCCAACGTCGAGGTGACGATCGTCTATTCGCCCGACACGACGACCAAAGCCCGTTTCGATATTTATGAAAACCCGGACTGGGCCAAGGGCTACGACGTGGTGATTCACGACGAGTGTACCAGCCAAGTCACGGACATGCCGTACTTGCGGAACATCCTCAACGCCCACAAGAGCGGAGTGCCGGCGGTCAACCTGCATTGCGCCATGCACAGCTACCGCGTGGGCACCAACGACTGGTTCGAGTTCGTGGGCATCCAATCGGCCAAGCACGGTCCGCAGCTTCCGATCGGCATCACCTTTGTCGACAAGGAACACCCGGTCACACGGGGACTGGCCGATTGGACCACGATCAACGAAGAGCTTTACAACAATGTGACGGTGCTGGACAGTGCCACGCCTCTGGCCCGCGGCAAGCAGAAGCTGGAGAAGGGCGAGAGCGATTTCGTGGTGGCCTGGGCCAATCAATACGGCAAGACGCGCGTGTTCAGCACGACGATCGGCCACAACAACGACACGGTGGGCGACCCGCGGTATCTCGATCTCGTGACGCGCGGCCTGCTGTGGTCATGCGACAAGCTCAACGGCGATTATCTGAAAGTGAAGGCCCAGTGAGGGTCCTGGGCCGTGGGGCGGCCTTCCCAGGCCGTCGTTT
>DATLUO010000015.1 GCA_035533075.1 Pirellulales bacterium
CGCATCGGTCGCAGACGGCGCTCTTGCGCGGCGTGGTGTTTACGGAGCCGTCCGCCGCGGCGTGGTAGTCGCCATCGGAACAAAAACTGAATGCGGTCTTACCGGCAAGTTCGTCGATTCTTGACGATGTTGCACATGCCAGGGTGGGACCAGCGAGCAAGCACAGGCAACTCGAAACTATTGAACCGCAAGCGGCACCAAAAAATTCCGCAGGATGTCGCTGCCGCAGTGGGTCAAAAAGCTTTCGGGGTGAAACTGCACGCCTTCCAGCGGATAACGCCGGTGGCGGACGCCCATGATCTCACGGCTGCCGTCGGGGGCGTCGCACCAGGCCGAGACATCGAAGTCGTCGCTGAGCGTGCCGGGCTGAATCACCAGGCTGTGATAGCGCGTCGCCTGGAACGGATTCTCCAGGCCGGCGAACAACCCGCGGCCGTCATGCTCGATCAGGTCGGTCTTGCCGTGCATCAGCCGCTTGGCCCGCACGATTTGTGCCCCGAAGGCATGGCCGATCGACTGATGACCGAGGCAGACGCCGAGAATGGGGACCTGCGGGGCGAAGCGGGTGATCACGTCGCACGAGACGCCCGCCTCGCGCGGCGTGCAGGGGCCCGGCGAAATGATGATGTGCGACGGCCGTCGCCGGGCAATCTCGTCGAGCGTGATCTGATCGTTGCGATGCACCTCCAGATCCAGGCCCGCATCGATCTCGCCCAGCCGCTGCACGAGGTTGTAGGTGAAGGAGTCGTAGTTGTCGATCAGCAGGATCATACGATGATTGTAGTCCTCAATCGACGACGGACAAAGTAGGTGAGTTGACGCGCGATGCTGCCAGGCCGCCCTTGCCGATGAAGAGGCCTTCCCACGCGCGGCTGACGCAAACCAACGCAATCGCGGTGGCAAAGGCGGTCAACGAGAAGAGAAAGAAGCCGCCGGCAAACTGGCCCGTCTGTTGCTTTACACTGCCCAACAACGTGGGCAGCAGAAAGCCGCCCAGGCCGCCCGCCGCGCCGACCAGGCCGGTGACGGTGCCGATCTGTTTGCAGAAACGTTGCGGCACAAGCTGAAACACCGCGCCGTTGCCCATGCCCAGCATTCCCATGACGGCGAACATCAGCAGCGTGCCGCCCGCCAGCGGCGGCGACGTGGCCAATCCCAGCAACAGCGTGCCCACGCCGAGATAGAGGAGCGTCAGCAGGTGGACACCGCCGATGCGGTCGGCCAGATAACCTCCGGCGGGCCGCAAAAACGAACCGGCCACCACGCACAGCGTGGCGAAGCCGCCGGCGGCCGCTTTCGACAGACCATATTGATCGTGAAAGAAAATGTTCAGGAAGCTCGCCAGTCCCACAAAGCCGCCGAACGTCACGGCGTAAAAAAGGCAGAACCACCACAGGTCGGGCTGGCGCGCGACTGCCGCATAATCCGTCAACGTCTGCGGCGGCGGCTGCGTGGGACTGTCTTTGGCGGCCAACACGAAAAAGGCCAGCACCGCGACGAGCGGCACGATGGCCAGACCAAACACCGCGTGCCAGCCGATCGCTTCCGCCAGCCGCGGGCCGAAAAACGTGGCCAAGGCCGTGCCGCTATTGCCGGCGCCGGCGATGCCCATCGCCAGGCCCTGATATTGCGGCGGATACCAGCGGCTGGCCAAGGGCAGTGCGGCGGCGAAACTTGCTCCAGCCACGCCCAGCATCAGTCCGACGATGAGCAGCGCGCCAAAGCTGTTCGCCGCCAACCAGGCGAGCAACAGCGGAATGACGGTCAAGGTCATGCCCGCCAGCGCCGTCCGCCGGGCCCCGATGCGGTCGGTCATGTATCCCAGCACCAGCCGCAAGAGAGCGCCGCCAAGGATCGGCACGGCGACCAGCAATCCGCGCTCGGCGGCCGAGAGGCGAAAGTCGGGCACGATCGAATTGGCCAGCGCGCCGATGAGCACCCAGACCATGAAGCTGACATCGAAGTAGAGGAAAGCGGCCAGCAGCGTCGGCCAATGGCCGGCCCGGCGGAATTCACGAAGGTGCATGGTTAGTGGTTAGTGGTTAGTGGTTAGTGGTTAGTGGTTAGTGGTTAGTGGGCAGACGGCCGCGCCGCGATATTTCCTTTCCGCTTCAGCGACTCCCCTCAACTAATCACTAACCACTAATCACTAACCACTAACCACTACTCCCCTCTTCCTTACCCGCACGGCACAGGCCTTGTAGGCGGGCTGCTTCGAGTAGGGGTCGAACACCGCGTGGGTCAGTTGGTTGACTGTCGCGTAGTGCATCGGAATGAAGACCTGGCCTGCCGGCACGCAACGGGTCACGAAAGCGCGCGCTTCGATCCGGCCCCGCTGCGATTCGACGTAGACCCACTCGCTCGGCTGAATGCCGTACGACCTGGCGTCGGCGGGATGGATCTCGAGGTAAACGTCGTTCGGATAGAGCTTGCGCAGCACCGCCGACTTGCTGGTGCGGGTCTGCGTGTGCCACTGTGCGACGCTGCCGCGGCCCGTGAGCAGGGTCAGCGGGTAACGCTGATTGGTCGGCTCGCGCAAGGGCCGCGGCGACTCGAAAATGAACCGCGCGCGGCCGTCGGCGTGGTAGAACCGGCCGTCGGTAAACAACCGGCGCTCGCTTCCGCTTCTTGGCGCGTTGCCTTCGGTGGGCCGGCGCTCGCAAGCTCGCTGGTCCCACCCTGGGTGCTGCGAATACGGCCACTGCACACCCCCACGTTCATCGAGCATTTCGTAGCCGTCGATACCCGTAAAGTCGCACGGCTGGCCTCGCGAAAGCTCTTTGAGAATCTGAAACACCTCTTCGGGCGACGTCCATCGCTCGAACATCGCGCCGCATCCCCAAGCTTGCCCAATCAGGTGGAAGATGCTGAAATCGGCCAGCGCCAGACCTGGCGCTCGGGCAACCTTTTTCGTCAGCCCGATGCGGCGCTCCGAGTTGATGAACGTGCCTTTCTTTTCTCCCCAGCCGGCGGCCGGCAAGAAGAGGTCGGCCAACTGAGCGGTTTCCGTGCTGTGGTACATATCTTGAACCACCAGAAACTCCAGACGCCCCAGCACGTCGAGCAACTGGCTCTGATTGATCCACGAGTGGGCCGGATTGGTGGCGATGACCCACAGCCCTTTGATTTTGCCCGAGAGGATTCCCTCGATGATTTCGTGATAGGCCCAACTGTTCCGCTGCGGAATCCGGGCGGCGTCGATGCCGAGCAGCCGGGCCACCTTCTCGCGGTGTTCGGCATTGGTGAAATCGTGGCCGCCCAGCAGGTTGGTCGTGTTGCTGAACAGCCGCGACCCCATGGCATTGCACTGGCCGGTGATGGAGTTGGCCCCCGTGCCCGGACGGCCGAGATTGCCGGTCAACAGGGCCAGATTGATCAGGCTTTGAGCGGTCCGCACTCCCTGGTGGCTTTGGTTCACTCCCATCGTCCACCAGAACGAGACACGTTTGCCTTCATGGATGGCACGGGCAACCTGGTGAATCGACTCAACGCTGAGTCCCGTCGCCGCGGCCACTCGCTCCGGCGGATAGTCGGCCACATGAGCGGCGAAGGCGTCGAAGCCGACTGTGTGCGCGTCGATATAGGGGCGATCGATCCAGCCTTCGGCAATCAGGATGTGCGCCAGTCCGTAGAACAACTCCAAATCACTCTTGGGCTTTAACGCCAGGTGCTGAGTGGCCCGCATCGCCGTTTCCGTCCGCCGTGGATCGACGACGATGATTTCCGGGCGGTGCGGATTGCGCATCACGCGCTGCCACATAATCGGGTGGGCGATGCAGACGTTGGCGCCCACAAACACCAGCACGTCGGATTCTTCAAGGTCCTGGTAGGTGTAAGGCGGGGCATCGAAACCGAACGACTCCTTATAGGCCACCACAGCGCTGGCCATGCACTGTCGCGTGTTGCCGTCGCCGTGAACGAGGCCCATGCCGAATTTGGCCACAGCACCCAACAGCGCCATTTCCTCGGTGGTGATCTGGCCGGTGCTGAGAAACGCCACCGACTCAGGACCATGCTCGCCGAGAATCGCTTTGAAGTGAGCGACGAAGGCGCCGATCGCCGTTTGCCAATCGGTCGGCTCCAGTTTGCCGCGGCTGCTTTTCAACAGCGGCGAAACGGCCCGATCGCCACTGTCGAGCACATTCAAGCTTTCCCACCCCTTGGGGCAAGCCATGCCGCGATTCACCGGATAGTCGGTCGCCGGCGTGAGGCCGATCGCCTCGCCGCCGCGCAAGTGGATGTTCAGGCCACAGCCGGTCGAACAAAAGCCGCAGACCGTGGTCGTGGTGGCGTCGGGCGCGCTCCGCGCCGGGACTCGGCCCAGGCCGAAGCCGCCGGGCGCCAGCAGCATTTGGCGAGTGAGATCGCCGTCTCGCTGAAGCAGCAGTTTCGACAGCGGTTGCATCATCCGCCGACTCCTCCCGGCATCTTGGGTTGGGCGACGGCGGCAAAGAACAGATACCGTTCGAGCAATTCACCGGCCAAGCAGGCAACGAACAGGGTACTCGCCACGAGACCCGTAAAAAGGTCGCCGGGCTGGCCCGAGGGCGGTGCGCCGATCTGGAGCAACAGGCCCGGTAGTGCGATGCCGCCTACAAAACCGCAAATGAACCGCGATTTTGTGACGGCGGCGAGTTCTCCCAGCATCAAGAGGGCCGAGCGCCGCAACGGCGAAGCCTGCTTCTGACGCACATGCCGGAAGATCGAAGCCTCCACCAGGAGTTTGACCGCCATCGACGCGGTCAGCACCACGCACACCTGCCGGCCGTAGTCCGCCATCAGCGCGCCCCCGCGAATCGCCTCGATGCTAGCGGCGTTGATGTAAGACGTCGACAGGGCGGTGGCGGCGCCCAGGGTTGACATGGTCAGCAAAAACTTGGCACTCGTGGCGGCAGCGTTCCAAAACGCGCGACGCGTGACAGCGTAAACCATGACCGAGCAGAACACGCCCGCTAAACCGAGACCCACGACCGCGAACGCGAGCAGCGTGTCGCCGGCGCTGGCCACACTCGCATTCGACCACCACGTCGACGCGGCATAGACGACGGCCGCGGCAGCGAACAGTCCAAAGGCCAGAATCTCGCGGCTAAGCCAACTTGTGCGCAATCCCAGAATGGCGCGAAAGGCGTACCGCGGCCGGCCCAAGTGCAACACACTCGCGGCCAAGGCCAGCAGCCCGAACAGCAAAGCGCTGGTGGAGTGTATCGGGCGGAGGGCAGCCAACACTCCGCTGCCGGGCACCCGTCGCATGGCCAGCTCGACCAGAAAGGCGCCCACCGAAAGCTGCGTGAGCACCAACATCACAATCAAGGGCCAGTGCGCGTGTTCTCGTTTGACCGAGTAATAATCGGCGGGCAGAAGGTTGCGAGGCAGCGCGCGGGCGGTTTTGTAATTCGTCGTGGGAAAGGTGATGGTGGGCTCGGGCGCGCCAGGTAAAAACGAATTCGTTTCGCAATTGGCGATGACGTCTTGTTGCCCGGCGACGGTAATGCGGATCGCCTCGTGCGGGCAGGCTTGCACGCAAGCCGGCGCCTCGCCGACCGCCAGCCGCTCGCTGCACATGTCGCACTTTCGGACGATGCCGCGCCGCGGGTTGTATTTCGGCACGTCGTAGGGACACGCAAACACGCAGTACTGGCAGCCGATGCACTGGTCGTCGAGGTGTTTGACGATGCCCGTCTCAGGGTGCTTCTCGTAGGCCCGCACGGGGCAGGCGGTCATGCAGGCCGGATCCAGACAGTGGTGGCAAGCCGTGGTGGCGTGTTGCAGAATCGGCAGTTCGGGCGTGCCTCCGTGCAACAGGCCCACCTCGCGCCACGTTTCGTGCTCGTCGAGCCCGTTCAGCGTATGGCAGGCCGTCACGCACGATTTGCACCCGGAACAGCGATCGAGATCGACCTCAAAGGCATATTGTTGTCCGGGTCCGGGGGGCGAGGCGGGCAGCAGGGAGCGATAGTATTTCGCCTGACTCGGTTCATCGGACGTCGCGTGCCTTTGCGAGAACCGTTCGACGGCCGACAGGTCGTGCTGCTCGGCCAAGAGCGATGCCACTAGCGCCGATGCATCGCGCGGCGGCGAGACGCGATGAATCGCTGGCGGCTTCGATTCGCGAATGACTGCGGATGTTGACACGTTAAGCGTGTTTGCCATCAGCTTTAGCTGGTGGTTCCGATAGTGGGTTTATCTTCTCTCGGCCGGCTTTAGCCGGGCTTCTCGGTCGTGGCTTTAGCCATCATTCAGACCAGCGATGATCGAGAAGCCCGGCTAAAGCCGGTTCAGTTTCCGATTGATTGTGGTCGCCAACCACCAGCTAAAGCTGGTGGCAAACAGGAACGACAACACGAGCGGTTGCAAGGTCGCGGTAAGCAGGCCGCGTACCGGCGGGGCGCGGGACGCTGTTTTTTCGGAAAGCCGAAGCGATTCAGTCGTTTGCGATGCCGCCCGTCCTAGCGTGCTGCCGAAAGAACGCGCAGTGTCGCCTAGTCGTAAGGCAGACGCTGGCGCCGGCGAACATGGGAATCGGCAGATGTGCTTCGGCTTTCCGAAGAAAGCCGCACCCCGCAGATCGCGGGCACGCGGGCTGCTATGTGGCGGCTGCGAATGTGGCCTCGGCAAACTGCCGGGGCCACGTATGTAGGGTGGGACAACCGAGCTTGCGAGCGCCGGCCCACCACGATTGCCGAAAAATGGTGGGCCGGCGCTCGCAAGCTCGCTTGTCCCACCCTACGAACCCGCGTCCAGCCGCTTGCTTGAAGGTGATCCAATGATTCGATCCAACACGAAGACCGTCGTTGTCATCGGCAACGGCATGGTCGGTCACCGGTTCTGCGAGAAGCTGGTTGAATTCGACAAGCTCCATCAATACAAGATCGTCACGTTTTGCGAGGAGCCGCGCGCGGCCTACGACCGCGTCGGGCTGACCTCGTTTTTCGCTCATCGCGATGCCGAGAAGCTGATGCTCGCACGGCTCGACTGGTATCGCGAGCACGATATCGATCTCAACATCGGCGACCGGGCCAACAAGATCGACCGCAAGCATCGGCGGGTCTTCAGCGATCGTGGCCGCGAAATCCCTTACGACTTCGTCGTTCTTGCCACCGGCTCGTATCCCTTCGTGCCGCAAGTGCCCGGCATCAAGCAACCGGGCGTCTTTGTCTACCGCACGATCGACGACCTGGAGCGGATCATCGCCTATGGCGAAAAGGTCAGTCGGGCAGCCGTCATCGGCGGCGGGCTGTTGGGACTGGAGGCGGCCAAGGCCAGCTACGATCTGGGACTGGAAACACACGTCGTCGAGTTCGCGCCGCGGCTCATGCCGAGGCAAATCGACGAGAGTGGCTCGAAGCTGCTGGTGGAAAAGATCGAACGGCTGGGGGTCCGCGTTCATTTGAACAAGAGCACCAAAGAAGTGCTCGGCCACGGCGGCGTCGAAGGGCTCATATTCAACGACGATGCGCGGCTCGACGTGGGCATGATCGTCGTCTCGGCGGGTATCCGGCCTCGCGACGAGTTGGCGCGCGACTGCGGCCTCACGGTGGGCGAGCGGGGAGGCGTCGTCGTTGACGACGCTCTGCAAACGAGCGATCCGCAGGTGCTGGCGATCGGCGAAGTGGCCTCTCACCGAGGCATGGTCTACGGTCTGGTCGCCCCGGGTTATGAAATGGCCGAGATCGCGGCCGCCAACTTCTGCGGCGACGAGCGGGCGTTCACCGGCGCCGACCTGTCGACCAAGCTCAAACTGATGGGCGTCGACGTAGCCAGCTTCGGACGTCATGAAGCCCCGCCCGAAGAGGCCCGCGGGCTGGTCTACGAAGATCCCTTTGGCGGCGTTTACAAAAAACTCCTCTTCAGCCACGACGGTACACGGCTTGTGGGAGGCATACTGGTGGGCGACGCCGCCGACTACGGCCGCTTGCTGGCCCTCACCAAGAGCGGCCAGCCGCTGCCCGTTCCGCCGGGCGAATTGATTCTCGGCAAGAAGGATGCGGCGGCCGGCGCCGGTCTCGACGACGCCTGCCAGGTCTGTTCGTGCAACAACGTCAGCAAAGCACAGATCTGCCGCGCCATTCGCGAGCAAGGGCTTACTGACCTGGGCGCGGTCAAGGGATGCACCAAGGCCGGCACCGGCTGCGGCGGTTGCCTGCCTTTGGTCAGCGACCTGTTGGCCGCCGAGCTGACGGCCGCGGGCAAGGCCGTGAGCAAACGTCTTTGCGAGCACTTTGCCTACACGCGGCAGGAGCTGTTCGAGATCGTCAAAATCCGCGGCATCAAAACTTTCGCAGAGATGATCGCCGGTCATGGCCAGGGGCATGGCTGCGAAATCTGCAAGCCGGCCGTGGCCTCGATTCTGGCCAGCTTGTGGAACGAAAACGTCCTGGCGCCGCCGCACCAAACGCTGCAAGACACCAACGATCGCTTTCTGGCCAACGTGCAGCGCGACGGCTCGTACAGCGTCGTCCCGCGCGTTCCGGGCGGAGAGATCACGCCCGAAAAACTGATCGTCCTGGGACAAGTGGCCCGCAAATTCGGCTTGTACTCGAAGATCACCGGAGGGCAGCGCGTCGACCTGTTCGGCGCCAAGCTGCACCAGTTGCCCGATATCTGGGAAGAACTGGTCGAGGCGGGGTTCGAGAGCGGTCACGCTTACGGCAAGGCGCTGCGGACCGTGAAGAGTTGCGTGGGGAGCACCTGGTGTCGCTACGGAGTGCAAGACTCGGTCGGCTTTGCCATTCGCGTGGAAGAGCGTTATCGCGGCATCCGCGCGCCGCACAAGATCAAGGCCGCGGTATCGGGCTGCGTGCGTGAATGCGCCGAGGCCCAGGGCAAAGATTTCGGCCTGATCGCCACGGAACAAGGGTACAACCTTTACGTCTGCGGCAATGGCGGCGCCAAACCCCGCCACGCCGAGTTGCTGGCCGCCGACCTCGACGAAGACACGGCCATCAAATACATCGACCGCTTCCTGATGTACTACATCCACACCGCCGACCGGCTGACGCGGACCAGCGTCTGGCTGGAAAAGATGGACGGCGGCATCGACCATCTGCGCGCGGTGATCGTTGACGACAAGTTGGGCATTTGCGACGAACTGGAGCGGCAGATCCAGTTCCTCGTCGATTCGTACCGTTGCGAGTGGGCCGAAGTGGTCAACGACCCCGAGCGCCGCCGGTGGTTCAAACAGTTTGTCAACACGGACGAGACGGAGCCGGGCATCGAGCTGGTGACCGAGCGAGGCCAGCAACGACCCGCCGATTGGCCGAAGAATTTTGATTTTGTTCCGCTGGAGCAGGTCAAACTGAACGGGCACGGTGTGCGTCAGCCCGGCGTAGCAGAACTCGTGAGAGTTCCGGACGTAAACCGCGGCGACGGCCGGACTTCTCACGAAGTCTGCTACGGGCCGGCCACAAGCTGGGTGAATGTCGGCCGGGTCGAGGATTTTCCCCTCGAGGGCGGCGCCGCGGTGAAGTACGGCAAGTGCCAGCTTGCCGTTTTCCAATTCGCCAGTCGCGGCGAGTGGTACGCTACGCAGAACATGTGCCCCCACAAGCGGGCCTTCGTGTTGTCGCGCGGCATCATCGGCGATCAGGCAGGGGTGCCCAAGGTCGCCTGTCCGTTGCACAAGAAGACCTTCGCGCTCGAAACCGGCGAATGTCTGAGCGGCGAAGATTACTCGATCCGCGTGTTTCCCGTGAAAGTGGAGGGTGGCGAGGTGTACCTCGAACTTCCACCGGAGCACGAGCTTGACCTGGGATTAGCCACCGATCTGCACGCGGTCCGCGGCTGCCAGGATCGCGCGCCGGGGTGTCTGCAACTAACTTCCGCGCCGCCACGTGCCAGTCATCTAAGCAGTATCGCTTAAGTATGTGGCACGACAGGCGCAGCGTGCCGTCTCGCGTTGCCCTGCTGATGAAAAATTCCGCAGACGTATCGTACTGTGGACAAATAACTTAGCACACGTCGGCGGGTGCAGGCCGGGCCGTGACAAACCGTTTGGAACGCCGTTTTCATAAGCGTCGAGATTCAGCAGTCAATCACATGGTCTACTGGCGAGATCCGAAGGCCATAATGGCAGGTGGGCTACTCCTCGACGATTCAATAAACACCGCCGACACCGACAGGTCTGATTTCGCCGAACGACTTGTTCGCCCGCTCAGGTTTCGCTACGCGGTGGTCTTCGTGGCGGTGGCGTCGTTGTTGCTGGCCGACCAGGCTGTCATTCAACCGCTGTTGGTGCGGCTGAATGGCTATGCGCCCGTCATCAACCTGGCCGGGCGTCAGCGGATGCTGAGCCAGAAACTGGCGAAACAATCACTCGCGATTGAGTTCGGCGTCGGTGAATCATCGGCGGCAGCCCGTCGCCGTGAGTTGTCGAAGACCGTCGAGCAGTGGTCGACGGCGCATCGCGTCTTGCGCGACGGCGACGCTCGACGAGGAATCTCGCCCATAACCACTCCGCAGATTGCCGCGGCGTTACGAGACTTGGAGCCGGACTTTGCCGCCATGCGAGCGGCGGCCAGCCAACTGGCCGCAGTGCATGAACCGTCGCAGTGGCTGGGGCAGAGCCTAAGCGATGCCCCGGCGCCTCAAACCGGGACATCGCCTGGCCGCATCGTCCAGGCGCAGACTGAGCCGTTCACAGGCCAGGCTCTGCCCCAGCCACCGGTCGAGCGCATCGCGAATGCCGACTCGCCGTCCGACCGTATGGCGCTGGTACGTGCGGTTCTCGACCATGAAGCCGACTACTTGTCGGGCATGGAGCGCGTGGTCGCCATGCTCGAGGCGGAGGCCCAGCAACAGGTGGCGTGGCTTCGTCTGTGCGCCCTCGCGGCGGTGGTGATGGCCATCCTGCTCCTGGCCAGTCTGTATGCCTTCGTCCTGCGGCCGGCGACGACGCTCATTCGGCAACAGTTGCGAATGCTTGCGGCGAGCGACGACCGCCATCGGGCGCTGGCAGAGTTGCTGCGCCGCGCACGCGACGAGCTGGAACTGCGTGTCGCTGAACGAACGTCGGAGCTGAGCCAGGCCAACACGGCCCTGGAGTGGGAGATGCGACATCGCCAGCACGTTGAAACGCGCGTGCGGCGGCTTTCCTCGAACCTGGCGCATGCCACGCGGATTACGGCGCTGGGACAGCTCGCCACGGGGTTGGCCCACGAGTTGAACCAACCGCTCGGCGCCATCGCCAACTATGCCGGTGTCTGCGAACTGCTCCTTGAAGAGGAACTGCACGACAACCACGCTTCGCGCCGCGCCATCAGCGAGGTGAAGCGATCGGCGTTGCGGGCGGGCGAAATCGTGCGGCGGATGCGCAATTTCGTGCGGCGCGGCGCCGACCAGGCGTCGCGAGTCGACTTAAACGGTCTCGTGAGAGAAGTCGCCGAATTGTGCGACCCCGAGTTGCGGCGCAGCGACGTCGAGCTGACTCTCAATTTGTGCGGCGAGGCATTGGTCGTCGCCGATCCGATTCAGATTCAGCAAGTGCTGGTGAATCTGGTTCAGAACGCCCTGCAAGCCATGCGCGACGTCGACGGCCGCAAAATCGTCGGCATTCGCACGTCGGTGGCCGCGGGCGGCGCGCAGGTCGATGTGGCGGATTCGGGCCCCGGTTTTCCGGACGAGGGCCGCGACGACCCGTTCGCGCCGTTCTTCTCCACCAAGGACGACGGCCTGGGAATGGGGCTGTCGATCAGCCAAACGATTGTCGAACAACATCAGGGGCGCATCTGGGCGGGCAATCGCCCGGCCGGCGGCGCGATCGTCAGCTTCTGTTTGCCACTTGCTCCAAACCATGACACCCCAAACCGCGCCACCGCCCACAGTCTTTGTGGTTGACGACGATCAGCAAATGCGCGAATCGCTCGTCATGCTGATCGAGACGATGGGGTATCCCGCGCGCGGTTTTGCCACGGCGGGGGCGTTTCATCGGACCTATCTGCGCCAATGGCCCGGCTGCCTGGTGCTCGACGTGCGGTTGCCGGGCAAAAGCGGAGTGGAGCTGTACGAGCAGTTGGTCCGTGAAGAAAAGCGGCTGCCCGTGATCTTCATCACCGCCCACGCCGACGTGACGACCGCGGTGGCGGCCATGAAGACCGGGGCCATCGAGTTTTTGGAAAAGCCGTTCGACCGTCAGACGCTGCTGGAGCGCATCGAACGGGCGTTGGCGCTCGACGCCGACTGGCGCCGGCGGCAGGCGAACTTCGACGCGATCGACGCCCGGATCGCGCGACTGAACGGCCGCGATCGCGAAACGTTGCAGTTCATCCTGGCGGGCGAATCGAACAAAGTCATGGCGGCCAGGCTGTTCATCTCCGAACGGGCGGTGGAAATGCGCCGGGCCGTCATCATGCGCAAGGTCGGTGTATCGTCGTTGGCCGAACTGATCGACGTGGCCGTGACTCACCGGCTGCTGGCCGAAATTTCCACCGTGTCCGACGTTGCTCGGTAGCTGACTTGTTGCCTCGGCCCGCTTGCCATAGAATCCGTCCGCCTAATCGACAGCCTGCTCCCGGTGCGGCCGGCGCGCCTTGTAGGCTTCGATGGCGGTTACAGACCGCTGCTTGTGCTCGGCCGGCGCCATCGACAACGCAAGTTCGCCGTGTTTGACGGCGGCGTCGAAATCGCCCGCCGCGGCGCAAGCGGCGGCCAGCGTGTGAATGAAGCGCCAATCGCTCCAGCCGGCCAGCTCACAGGCCCTCGTGCAATCGGCAATGGCCTGGTCGAAGTCCCGCTTGGCCCGCCAGGCGAGGCCGCGGTTGTGATAGGCCAAGGCGTGCTTGGGGTCGAGCCGCAGGGCTGCGTCGTAGTCGGCAATGGCTTGGTCGAAGTCCTGCTTGGCGTGCTGGGCGGTGCCGCGCATGCGGTAGGCCAAGGCGTACCTTGGGGCGACCCGGATGGCTTCGTTGTAGTCGGCAATGGCCCTGTCGAGGTCCTGCTTCTTTTGCCAGGCGAGCCCGCGATTGTAGTAGGCCAAGGCCAGCTTTGGGTCGAGCCGCAGGGCTTCGCTGTAGTCGGCGATGGCGTCGTCGTATTCGCCTTTCGCATGCCGCACGATTCCGCGGCAGGTGTAGGCCGACGCCGCTTTGTGAGCCACGGCGATTTGCCGCGTGAAGTGGTCGACGGCCTGGCTATACGGCACCACATTGCCGGCCTCGACCCATCCACGGACCCGGCCCGACTCCAACCACAGCCAGTCGCCCTTCACCTGTCCGACTTGGTAGACACGAAAGGCCGTCCCATCATCGACGACCTTGTTGGCGACCTTCAACGGTTTGGCGTACCTGGTAATGACCTGTTCGCCAACCGACGCCGCCGGCGACTGGGGCAGCGAAACGGGTGCCGCCCGGCCGCGCATCTGGGCCTCGACCAGCGAGGGAGACAATACGACAAGGAAAAAAACAAGACGCATCATAGAACCCGTCAGTTTGCCGAGAGAGCATTGGCACCCGCCGCAACGCAGCCCGCGTGCCCGTGATCTGCGCGGCGCGGTTTTTTTCGGAAAGCCGAAGTGACTCTGCCAATTTCAATCTTCGCCGGCCCTCGACTGCTGCTGATATGTCGCGCAGTACCGCCCAATTGTAATGCCGCCGCGGCGTCATGTCTGCGTGCGGCTCTACTTCACGCGGACCGCGTCACGAACGTGGCGCAGCGTTCCTAGGCCGCCAAAACCGGGTGACGGCTTGTAATCGGGGCAAGAAGTTGCGTGGCGCTCCGCGCTTAATTATAATCCGCGTCACAATCGTCCCATCCCTTCTGGCCCCATCGCCCCATCCGCGGAAACTTTGCTGTGAATCGCACCCCATTCGGCACTCGCCGCCGTCCGGCCCGCAAGGCCGCCCGCCGCCCACGTCGGCTCATTCGAGAAGTTTTGGAAATACGGTTGGTTCTCGATGTTTCGGCCCCGCCCATTCTGCAATGGTTCGAGGGGAGCTATAACACGATCGAACAACGAGTGCCCGATATCTTCGCAGCCGGTTACGGCGCCGTGCTCACGCCGCCGCCCGGACGGGCCGACTCGGGCAACCAGTCGGTCGGCTACGATGTCTACAACCGCTTCGACCTCGGCAGCCCCGGCGACCCCACGCTGTACGGCACCGAGACCGGCCTGAAGGCGATGGTCGCCGCCATCCACCAGACGGGCGCCAGCTACTACAGCGACCTCGTCTGGAACCACGACGGCTTCGAGAACCTGGGCACGCCCGGCTTTGCGGCGTCGGGCGGCTACCCTGGCTTCGCGCTCACGCTCAATCCCTCCAACAACGACGCCGGCTACAACGACATCGACGGCGATTTCCACAGCGCCTACGACACCAGCACCACGGGCATGCGGCTGTCGGGCCTGATCGACATCGCCCAAGAGAAGAACTACCAGTTCATCCGCAACCCGGTCGGTCCGAACCCGATGAACCTGCCGGCCGGCACGACGCCGCTCAACGGCCGCCTGGCCAATGTGCCCGATCCGAACAACGCCCGCTTCTATCCCGACCAGAACCTGCCGCCGATCACGGTGAACGACCCGGCCACCGGCGAGTACAACCTGAAGATTTACCCGTTCAACAACGCCCAGCCGCTCGACGGCACGCCGGTGGCAGAGAACGCCCTGGGCTATTTGATGCGCTATGCGCAGTGGATGGTGCAGACCATCGGCGTGGACGGTTTTCGCCTCGACGCGGCGAAGAACATGCCGTCTTGGGTGCTCAACTATTACGATCAGGCCGTCTACCGTTCGTCGGACCGCACGCTTTTGAACGGCAGCCAGGAACCGATCTTCGGCTTCAGCGAGGTCTACGACGGCGACAAGAGTTTGCTGCAACAGTACGTCAACAAAGACATCAACCCCAATGACCCGAGCACGGTGGGCGGCAACCGCGACGTGCTCGATTTTCCCCTCTTTTTCGCCCTGCAAAGCAACCTCACCAGCAACGGCTACCAGAACAACTGGTACAACGTCGTCAACGCCAGCCAAGACTCGCAAGACGACGGCCTGGCCAACAACGGCTCCGAAGGCGTCTCCTTCGTCAGCAGCGCCGACAACGGCCCGCCTTATCTCGACAACGTGGCCTACGCCTACACCCTCACGCGGCCGGGCAACACCATCGTCTACGACAACGGGCACGAGTTCGGCAACAACCGCTCCTTTCCGGCGGACGGCCGCGGCGACGCGCTGGGCGGACTCTACGGCGACACCATCACCAGCCTAGTCAACATCCGTGACACTCACCCCGACGGCAACTACGACCAGCGCTACATCGACAACAACGTGCTCGTCTACGAACGTGATGACTCGATGCTCGTCGGCCTCAACAACCGGCTTGACAGCGGCTACGACAACCGAACGGTCCACACCGACTTCGCCCCCGGCACCTATCTGGTCGAGCTGACCGGCAACGCCGGAAATCCGAGCACCAACGAGGATGGCAATGTTCGTCCGCTCTTGCAGGTCGACCAGTACGGCAACGTCAACTTGAACGTGCCGCGCAACCAGGACGACGGCAACTTCACCGGTGACGGTTATGTGATTTACGCCCCCGCGTCGCCTCAAGGCAATCTGACCATAAATGGCCTCGATCACGTCATTCCCGGCGACACGCCGACGACCGACACCAACGGCAGCGCCCGGCTCTCGCCGATCGACGTCGTCACCGGCAACACCTTCCAGATCCAACTCGACACCAACAACGTCAACCTGCTGGCCAACCCGCAATTTCACGATCAGGATGCCAACGGCGACAACGCACTCTACAAGATCGACGGCGGCGTAGACGCCACGGGCAGCGGTTTTGTCGACACTACGCCCGGCGACGCGGCCTATGGCTTCCAGCAGTTCACCACGCTTCACAATCCCGGTTATTTCAGCGCCGACGGCGATGGCGAGTATCTCCAGACCATCGACACTTCGAAGCTGTCGAACGGCTACCACTACATCGACGTGCGCGCTTTCCGCCACCGCGACCCTGGCGAGCCGCCCATCTTCACCGACTTCAAGGTGACGATCTATGTCGACCGCTCGCCTACCGTGTCGAAGGTCGTCAGCCTTACCGATGTGACACCGGGCGACAACGAGGACGAGGTGCTGACGGTCCGATCGACCGACATGCTCGCCAACAACGTTCACGTCTTCTTCGACCTGCCGGCCGGCCTGACCGACTCGCAGATCCTCAGCATGGTAGGCAGTGCCAATCAGGCCACGCAGATCGACCGCGACCTGTGGACCATGGAAATGACCGGCCTGACCAGTGGAAACCACGTGGCCACGGTCGTTTCTTACCAGGTCGACGGCAGCGCCAGTATCCAGCGGTTCCCCGGCTTGTTTACCTCGACGATTTACGGCTCCGGCCTCGGCGACCTCGACTTCGACGGCAAGATCGACGCCAACGACGTCGAGTTATTTGGCCGGGTGCTGGAAAGCCACAACACGCAGTTCAATCCGGCCGCCGATCTCAACGGCGACGGGCAAATCGACAGCACCGACCTGATCTTGCTGTACCCCACGCTCTTGGCGGCCCATGCCGACGCCGCCACCCTGGCCGCTTTCCAGCAGTTGCTCGGCCCCGCTGCCGGCGGCGATACGGTCCTGGAAGGAACGAATCTGACGCTGTCGGCGAACGAGCCGACGGGCACGACACCGCCCTTGAGCTTCTCATGGGCTTTGAACGACGACGGCAATTTCGGCGATGCCACAGGGGTTTCGCCCACGCTCACCTGGACACAGCTCGCCGCGTTGGGCATCGACAACGAAGGACGCTACCCGATCACGCTCGAAGTGACCGACGGCACGAACAGCATCCAAATTCCCAGCACGCTGATCGTTCAGGCGGTGCCGCCGACGCTGTCGATCGCCGGGCCGGGTGAGATCACCGAAGGCGATACCTACACGCTCGGACTCTCCGCAAGCGAACCGGGTGGCGACACGATTACAAGTTGGGCCATCGACTGGGGCGACGGCACGACGCAAAACTTCTCAGGTAATCCGGCCTCGGTGACTCACATTTACGCGGCCCCGCCCAGCGCGGTGGCCATCTTGGCCACGGCCACCGACGAGGACGGCGCCTACACGTCGAATGCCTTGCCCGTGACCGTGGACGACGCCTTGCTCACGCCGTCGGGTTTGACGTTTGGCGCCGTCGAGGGTGCGACGTTCAGCGGAACCGTCGCCTCGTTCACCGACGCGAATCCTTATCCGCAGTTGTCCAGTTTTTCCGCCACGATCGACTGGGGCGACGGCAGCAGCAGTTCGGGCAGCGTGGCGCCCAACGGCGCCGGCGGCTTCGACGTGCAGGGCACGCACGCCTATGCCGAAGAAGGCAACCACCCCGTCGCCGTGACAATCAACGATACCGGCGGCAGCCAGGCGACAGCCAGCAGCACGGCCGCCGCCTCGGATCCGGAGGTAGTTGCGACCGCGCAGGCTGCCGCCGCCGCGGTTGGCTCGTCCACCGGACCGATCGTGCTGGCCACGTTCACCGACCCGGGCGGAGCGGAGCCGCTGGCCGACTATCAGGCGACCGTCGATTGGGGCGACGGCACGACCGCCGACGTGGGAGCGACGGTCGTCGGCAGCGGCGGCCTGTTCAGCGTGCTGGGAAGCCACCTCTATGCGGCTAAAGGCACGTATCCAGTGCGGGTGACGATCGCGCATGACAGCGCTCCGAATGCGACGGTGACGGGCGCCGCCACGGTCGTGCAGAACGTCGCCTTGGTATTGCTCGACGCCACAGACAAGGCAACCTTGAACGCCGCGGGAAACGCCAGCGTGCGGCTCGCTGGGGGCGGCGCCGCCGAAGTATTGTCGAACAACGCCGCGGCGGTCGTCGCCTTGGGCAATGCGGCGATTTCGGCGAACGAGCTCGATGTGGAGGGCACGCCCGGCCGCGACGTGCATGGCAACGCGGCGATTCAGGGCCTTTTGGCAACGGGCCTGACGACCGTACAAGACCCCTTCCTGAGCGACCCATTCGTCTCGCTGGCGGCGCCGGCGCCGGGCACGAACATGGCCGCGGCAAACATCGGAGGCAGTACGACGATCACTCTTCCGCAGGGAACCTACGTGGGCGGCATTCATGTCTCTGGCCAGGCGCAGGTCACGCTCGCGCCGGGTGTCTACTATCTACAGGGCGGCGGTTTTTCCGTCAGCGGAGGTGCGCGGGTCTACGGTCAAGGAGTGCTGATTTATAACGCCCCGCAAGCGGCAAACGCCGATGGCATCGTGATCGGCGGGCAGGCGCTCGTGCAACTTTCCGGACTGAGCCAATACAACGGACTCGCGATTTTCCAGGACCGTTCATCGAACGCCCCGCTGTCGCTTGGTGGCAACGCATCGCTCGTGGTTACCGGGGGAATCTATGCGGCCGGCGGCGACTTAGCCGTCTCTGGCGGCGCCATGCTGCACGTCACGGGCAGCAGCGCGAGCGGCCTTAGCGCGCGGGTAGTCGTGGTCGAATTGAACGCATCCGGGAACGCTCAGGTCTCCATCGACGCCAGTCAGAACGCGCCTTTGGTTGCTGGTGCCGCGCCTGCCGCTGTCTCCGCCGCCGCCAGCGATGCGGCACTGGCCGCGCTCGCGGCCGAGGGGGGCGATTCATTCGCCGCATCCGCTCCCGACGTGCTCGCTGCAGCGCTGCCAGCCAGCACTTCGGACGGCAGCGATGTCAGCGGCCAGGCGGTGGTGGATGTTCTGCCCGCCGCGGCGTTTGACGATCTCGGACGAGACGCCGCGCTTTAGCCCGGACGCACTGGCGATTCGACGGCGCGGCAGAACTGGTTTAGAGTAGATTAGAATAGAGTCGTCCGGGGAGATGCGTAACGGAGAACGATGGACTTGCCAATCAAATTCCCCCGGCGATGCCGAAGTGGCCGCCGAGGAGGCCGCTCGCTTTCGGGCGCTTTCGCCCGCGGAACGAATGCGCCCTTGCCCACGACTTCTACTGCCAAACGTTAGCCGAGACAGAAATCTACTGTATCCTGAGGGCATCGCTTGGCCGCCACGCTCTTGAAGGGCGTCAGCCGCAATCTGGCCAAGCTCTGCCCCAGCCACCGCTTCTCACGGCAAAACGTTAGCTTGGCGTGGGCGTCACACCCGCTCATCGGCGGTCGGTGGGTTTTTCTCTGCATTGGCCGTGCTCGTCAACCGATAGCAGATAGGATGGCTCTAGCGATTGGCGGGTTTACTACACGTACGCGTCGGTGACGCCGCGCCACGGAACGCGAGAGCGCCCTGCAATGCTATCGAAGGACTGCCATCATGCCGTCTAGGATCCTGCTCCTGGGCCTGCTGACCAGTTCCTTGGGCTTGTGCGAAAGCTCCGCTCAGGCGCAGCCCCTGCCGACGAAAAAACCGCCGACCAGCGTGCCGGCCGCTTCGGGGCGCGTACCGGGTGGTCAGGCCGCTCCGCGGGGGACGAAGGGCCAGGCCGTCTCGCAAGTGGAAGAAGCCCCGGATGCCGAGCCCGTGATGGGCGAACCGATGACCGAAGGTCCGACGGTGCCCATCGAACCGGAACAGATGATGGGCGAAGAGCCGGTGAGCGAAGCGGCATCGACAGATTGGACGAAGAACTCCAACGCGCGCATCTTTCCGCGGCCGGGCAACTTCTTCATCCTGCCCAGCGGTCCCGGTTACTACTCCATGGTGGACCAGATGCGGGGCAGCCGCCGCGAGGCCCCTCCCCAATCGGCATATCCGGCGTTTGCCATCATGGCACCGGGCTTCTTCGACGCCGATTTTCGCTATGTCGACGAAAAGGACAATAAAGACAAGCTGTGGTACGAGCGGCTCAAGCGGATCCGCATTGGCAAGAACTTCCTGTTCTCGACCGGCGGCGAGGAGATGAACCGCTACAACGACTTCAACAACCTGACGCCCGTCACCAACGTCTACGACCTGAACAGGATCCGCACTTACGGCGACCTGTGGTACCGCGACCAACTGCGAGTGTATGGTGAGTTCATCGATGCCGACCGCGGCGGTGGGACCTTGCCGCCGGCGCCCACCGACATCGACCGGGCCGACATCCTCGACCTGTTCGTCGACGTGAAATTGGGCGAGATCGCCAAGCATGCCGTCTACGTCCGCGGAGGCCGGCAGGAAGTGCTGCTCGGTTCGCAACGGCTGATCTCACCGCTCCCTTGGGCGAACATGCGGCGCAATTTCGACGGCGTGCGCGGCTTCCGACAAGGGGAGAAATTCGACGTCGACCTCTTCTGGCTCGAGCCCGTCATTCCCAACGCCAACAAGTTCGACTCGACGGACCACAACCAACAGCTTGCCGGCGCCTGGTGTACCTATCGTCCCAAGAAGGGCCATTTTCTCGATCTCTATTATCTCTACTATAATAACTCGAACACCGTCGTGCAGCAGGGCATCGCGGTGGCCCCCACGCGGTTCAACACGCTGGGCACGCGATACGCGGGCGACCGCAACAATTACCTGTGGGATTTCGAGTACGCGCTGCAACTCGGTCGGCACGGGAGCCAGGATCTTGTGGCGGGCATGGCGACGACCGGCGTCGGTTATCACTTGGCCAAGCGCGCGTGGAACCCGACACTCTGGCTGTACTACGACTTCGCCAGCGGCAGTGCGAACCCGAACGCCGGCCAGTACACGACCTTCAACCAGCTCTTTCCGTTCGGCCACTATTATCTGGGCTGGGCCGACGCGGCGGGCCGGCAGAACATCCAGGACCTCAATTTGCACCTGGGCCTCTATCCCGTGCCGTGGACCACCGTCTGGCTGCAATACCACCATTTCTGGCTGAACCAGCCTCGCGACGCGCTGTACAACGCCGGCGGCGTGGCGGTGCGGCGCGATCCGAGCGGCGCCGCGGGGACGAACGTGGGCGACGAGGTCGATTTGGTGATGAATCTCCACCTCACCGCCACATCGGACTTCATGGTGGTCTACTCGCAACTGTTCGGCGAGGGCTTTCTACAGGCCACGTCGACCGCGACCAAGTCGTCGTCTCAGGAGGCGGTGTATGCGATGTATAACTTCCGCTGGTAAGTCGGTATGGCCTTGTATGATGAGCGGGCGAAGGGACTTGAACCCTCGACATCCAGCTTGGGAAGCTAGCGCTCTGCCAACTGAGCTACGCCCGCGATGTCCTTAGTCTACAACGTCCGGCGACGGTGGCAAGACGCGCCGGCAAGAGACTTGACCGGCGACTACCGCGGTAGCCCGGCTTCGATCCCCTCCGCGATGCGCCGGCCGACCTCGCTGGTCGAGAGTTTGCCGCCCAGGTCGGGCGTGGTTTGAGCGGAGGCCAAGACCCGCTCGACCGCTTGGCGCACGAGCTCGCCCGCCTCCGCTTCGCCCAGCCAGTCGAGCATCATGGCCGCGCTCAGCACGGCCGCCACCGGGTCCGCAATCCCCTTGCCGGCGATGTCGGGCGCCGAGCCGTGTACCGGTTCGAACATCGAGGGAGCTGTCCGCTCGGGGTTCAGATTGGCACTGGGCGCCAGTCCCAGGCCGCCCGAAATCAGCCCGCCCAAGTCAGTCAGGATATCGCCGAACAGGTTCGAGGCCACCACCACGTCAAAGCGTTCCGGCGAGCGGACGAAGTTCATCACGGCGGCGTCGGCATGCTGCTTTTCGGCCTCGACGTCGGAATAGTCGCCACGGACCTGTTCCAGGATTTCATCCCACAACACATAGGCATAGCGCTGGGCGTTCGACTTGGTAATCATCGTCAGCCGCCGGCGCCGCCGGCGTGCCAGGTCGAAACCGAACCGCAGCACGCGCTCGATTCCCCGACGCGTGTGTACCGCCGTCTGCACCGCCGATTCATCGTGTTGGCCCACACGGAAGCGTCCGCCGACGTTGACATATTCCCCCTCCGAGTTTTCGCGGACCACCACCAGATCGATGTCGCCGGGTCGCTTGCCGGCCAGCACGCACGGCACGCCCGGATAAAGCCGGGCCGGCCGCACGCAGGCGTATTGATCGAACCGCTGACGGATTTGCACCAACGGGGCCAAGGTGACATGGTCGGGCAGTTCGGCCGGCCAACCGACCGCGCCCAACAGAATGGCATCGAACGGCCGCAGCACTTCCAAGAAGTCGTCGGGCACCACCTTGCCGGTCGACCGAGCAAACTGGCAGCCCCAGGGCAAATGCGTGAAATCGAGCTGGAACGAAGGTTGCCGCCGCTGCACGGCTTCCAGCACGCGCAAAGCCTCATCGGTTACTTCCGGCCCGATGCCGTCGCCGGGATAGACGGCGATGCGATACGTTTTCATGCTCGGTCCTGTGTGATTTGGTCTTGGCTGTGGCCTGCAAACCAAGCAGGATGACGCATCTGCGGCAGTATCGCAAGATTGACAAGGCATCTCGGCCGCCGGTACGATCCGTCAAGCGGGTTTCCAAGTAGCGGAGGCCGTGCTTTCGGGCGATTAGCTCAGTCGGTTAGAGCGCCACGTTTACACCGTGGATGTCGGGGGTTCGAGTCCCTCATCGCCCACTATACTGCAAGTGCATCGTGATTTCACCGAACATGATTGACAACTTTCGGCTGCTTCCAACCTCGTGTACGATCGTCATGGCCAGGGCCGCCTGCACGTTGTGCGTCTGGCTCGCCGCGGCTCTGCTTGGCGCCGCCTCGCCACGCCCGAATGTGGTGATCTTTTTGGCCGACGATGCCGGCTGGGGCGACTACAGCCAATCGGGCAACCGCCAGGTCGCGACGCCGAACATCGACTCGCTGGCCCGCGACGGAGTGTCGCTCGATCGCTTCTACGTTTGCCCCTTGTGTTCGCCGACGCGGGCCGAGTTTCTCACCGGCCGGTATTATCCGCGCGGCGGCGTGCGGGGCGTCTCGACCGGCCAGGAACGGCTCGATCTGAGCGAGAAGACCGTGGCCGAGGCGTTCCAGGCGGCCGGTTATGCCACCGGGGCGTTCGGCAAGTGGCACAACGGCAGCCAGTGGCCCTATCACCCGCGGGCGCGCGGCTTCGATGATTACTTCGGTTATACCGCGGGCCATTGGGGCGAGTATTTCAACGCGCCGCTGGAAGATAACGGCCGCATGGTCCGCACCCAGGGTTACATCGTCGATGTCTGCACCGACCGGGCACTGCGATTCATCGAACAGCACCAGGACCGGCCGTTCTTCTGCTACGTTCCCTTCACCACGCCGCACACGCCTTGGGCGGCCCCCGAAAAAGACTGGCTGCGGTTCAAGGACAAGCCGATTGCCCAGCGGGCCACCGACGCCAACAAGGAATCGCTCGACGAAACCCGCTGCGCCCTGGCCATGATCGAGAACCAAGACCGCAACGTCGGCCGCGTGCTGTCGAAGCTCGACGACCTAAAACTGCGGCAAAACACGATCGTGGTGTACTTCTCCGACAACGGCCCGAACGCGATGCGCTGGACCGGCGGCATGAAGGGCAAGAAGGGCGACACCGACGAGGGGGGCGTGCGCAGCGTCTGCTATCTTCGCTGGCCCGAGCGTCTGCCCGCCGGCCACACCGTCAGGCAGATTGCCGGCGCGATCGATCTGCTGCCAACCCTGACCTCGCTGGCCGGCGTGCCGCGCGTGGGCGACAAACCGCTCGATGGCCGCGATCTCAGCCCGCTGCTCTTGAAGCAAGAGACCGATTGGCCCGAACGCATGATCTTCTCCACTTGGGGCGGACGGACCAGCGTGCGGACCGGGCGGCACCGGCTCGACCACCAGGGACGGCTGTTCGACATGCTCGCCGATCCCGGCCAGATAACGGCGATCGACGATCGCGAGCCGGAAACTGCCTCGCGGTTGGCGGCAGCGGTGGCAGCCTGGCGGCAGGAAATGTTCGGCGGCGCGGGGCAAGCGGCGGCCGGTCCGCGGGGCAAAGCACCGTCGAAGGCGGCTGCCGCCAGCGCCGTCGATCCGCGTCCCTTTCCGGTCGGCTACCGCGAGTTTCCCATCGCAATGCTGCCGGCCCGCGACGGCGAACCGCGCGGCGGCGTGCGGCGCAGCAGTGGTGCTCCGAACTGCTCGTATTTCGTGCATTGGACCGCGAAAGACGACAGCATGGTCTGGCTGATCGACGTCCACACCACGGGCCGCTATGAAGCCGTCATCGACTACACTTGTGCGGAGGCGGACGCCGGTTCGCTGGTCGAGCTGAGTTTTGGCGGCAGCCGGCTGACGGGCAAAGTCGTTCCGGCCTGGGACCCGCCGCTGAACACGAACCAGGACACGCTGCCTCGCACGCACGGCGAATCCCAGATGAAAGAGTTCCGCCCCTTGCGGCTGGGCGAGATTCACTTGGAAAAAGGCACGGCGCCGCTTACCTTGCGGGCGTTGGAGATTCCCGGCAAATCGGTGATGGACGTCCGCCGCATCACGCTCAGGCTGCTTGAATAGCCATTTGATCGAAATCTAGTCAGCAAAGTTAGCCGATCTGCTCTGCTGCGAAGCGAACTTTGGGACGCTACCCCCGCTCGTTGATCTTGTCAATGTTTGCCGGCCGCGCGTACACTGCGGACGGACCTATTCCGCAAGGAGGCAATTGACATGAGAAAACGTCTCGTTGGCTCGTTCGTCGCGGTTGCCTGGCTTTCGGTTGCTTGGGCCTGGGCCGCCGAGCCGGTATCGAACGACCAGGCAACGGTTGATGCGGAAGTTCCGGCCGAGTGGCGCGGTCGGGCGTTGCTCACCAAGCCGCCTGACATCGTATTGCGAAAGCTGCCCGATGCACAGGCACCCGTCGCCGCCGTATTGCCCGCCGGCATTTGGCTCTACGTGCAGCGGGTCGAGGGTGATTGGTTTTCCGTCAGATACGGCTGGTTACGGGCCGCCGACGTGGTGCGCGACGACGAGGCGATTGACTATTTCAAGCGACAACTCGCAACCGCCGAAACGGCATTTGCCCATCTCTGCCGGTCGCGTGCATGGCTCCTCAAACAAGTTCTCGACAAGGCCCAGGCCGACATCGGTGAGGCAGCCCGACTTGACCCGCAAAATGCCCGGATCTTTCTTGCTCGTGCGAGAATCGCGCACGCCGAACAGCGCTATGACGATGAATTGGCGGCCTACGACCGCCGGTTGGCCCACTCGTCGGTTCCTACATCGGATCATGGGCTTTCTCCGGCACGGCTGAGTATCGTCGCGCGAACATGCGCGCCGAGGTAGAATCCCAACTTGTCCAGTTGATCCAGGCAGGGACGAATGGCGGTAATCAGTCCAGATTGCTTTGCTTGCACGAGGACGCCCAGCGTGCCGGTAAGACGTATCCCCAGAGTCTGCGCGTAGGCTCGCGCCGCGGCATCGTCGAGAACCAGCAAGGGATCGGTCTTGGCAAGCGCAAGTGCGATGGTCTCGCGTTCCCCGAAATCCAATCCTCCCGTAACCCGCAGCAAATCGAGCGGGGCAACGGCTTCCACGCCGACCCATGCCAGCGCGTTCAGTGAAGGAACGTCAAATCCTTTCAATTCGCCCTGGCGCAGCTCGTCGACGACCGCCTGCGGCACGAACACCTGCTGATATAACTGCGGAAGGAAATCGAGACAGCCAAGCTGGTGCAGATAGAGCAGCGGAGTCGTATTCGAAATGACATCAGGCATTTCTTATTTCGCCCAGTAGTTCCTCCTCGCTCTGCTGAAAAGTAGCGACGCCGTAGGCGCCCAGTCGCGAAAGAAACTGAACCCGTGAAACGCCGGCCAGTCGCGCCGCAGCCCCAGATGACAGTTTCTTCAGCTCGAACAGTTTAACGGCCGCGAGCATTCGCAACTCGGCACCGGCTTGCTCCGGGGATTCCGCCAAAGCAGCGACCGCATCGTCAGGAATTGTGAGTGTGAGTTCGTGCATGCCTAGCTCCTTGATGGTCGATCATTCCGCAGCAATCGGACCCGGTTGCCGAGCCGCGCACCTTGAATTCTACTCCAGCCCGCGAGCGAAACCAAACTCAATGCGCCGCTACGATCCGTGGATTATGAGGCAATTGCCAAGCCCGCCACCGTTTGCGTCTGGCTGACGCGCGGCAAAGGAGAATCAACGCGAGGGTGTGCCCGCGGCGCTGCTGGCGTGAGGAACGGACGACGAGCAACCGGGCACAGGGCCCGGACGTGGCGGCGTTGCGCATCCCGCGACGAAAAACCCCTTCGTCGCCGCGCAACTTTTCAGCGGGAAATTCGAAGATGGCCAACTCGCGCAATTTGCGGTGACCTTGTGCGCAGTTGGCCATCTCGACACCTATTGTGGTCGGTCAGTCCGACCAGATTCGCTCAAGTTGCAAGACAAAACCCGGCAGCACGGGACCGCCGCTGATCGTCCGCGGCGCTTTGAGCGTCTGCGGTTTCTTGCCGGGACGATAAACCTCGACGCGGCGAGCCATTGGATCGATGAGCCACCCCAGCCGTACGCCAAGCTCGACGTACTCGTGCATCTTGGCGCGCAACGGCCTGAGTGAATCGCTCTCGGACCTGATCTCGACCACAAAGTCGGGTGCCAAGGGGGGAAATTTTTTTCGTTGAGCGCGGGTCAGGGCGCGCCACCGATCGCGCGCGACCCAGGCAGCGTCCGGCGAACGCAGGGGACCGCCGGGCAAGCGAAAGCCGGTCGATGAATCGAAGACCTCGCCTTGACGCACGCGCTCGTTCCAGGCAACAAGCTGATAGTTGAGGCCGGAATTGGATCGTCCCGTCTCACCGCCGGAGGGAGGCATGACGATCAGATCTCCGCTGCCTGTGCGCTCGATCCGCAAATCGCGATTGCGCTGGCAGAACTCAAAGAACTCGTCCTCGCTGAAGCGGTTAATCGCCGGTCCGAAGTGGAGCACCAGCGGTGAGCCGATCGAATCGGTAGTGACGGTGGCCATAGTTGTCGTTCCCGCGCTCTTTGCATTAACGATAACCGCATCGGGACCCGACTGGAAGCCGGCTGGCATCCGCCGAACGACTAAAAAACCGATGCGCCAAGCCGCCGGAGCGCCGGACACAAGGCCCCGACGTGACAGATGTCGCGGGCGGCGCACCAAGACCGGGCAGGCGAGACGCCTACACCACAAGCCCGCTCCGCTCACGCTCGTCCCCGTGGCCGGCACGAACGACCGGCTGACGCGCCGCCCGCCGCCAACGACTCTTCTCCGCCTCTGGAACATGGTGCGCGCCATCCGTTCCGCAGAGCGAGACCATTTTGGTGGTTACCTCCGCGAAGTATACGGAAATGAGGTGAAGGCCAAGCGATTGCTGAAGCGTAAGCGATTTGGCGAAGCCCAACGAGACGTCGAAATCGCCCCCTCGGAGTGCTTGAGGCTGGCGAATTCGTTGCTGACCAAAGGCAAAGCGGCGAGAGGCCAACCGACCAACAATCCAACGTTTCTGGAGATTGTCGCCTTCAGCCGGCAGGTGCTCAGCTTCGTTCACGCGGTGCTCGACATCGCAGCAGGTTTCAGCGTACAAGTCTTTGCTTCGATGCTGGCGCCCGATGCGCCGAGGCCAGAATCCGGCAGGCTCCGCAAGGATTACGTCTACCTGTTTGAGCGATACTTCTACTACCTTGAAACGCTTCCGCCCCGCGAGCGTGGAATTGTCGTCTTTGACGAGCTGGAGAAATCCCAGTCGCACCGCCTGCTGGAACAGATGGCCGCCTACTTTCTCGGCAGTCCGACCGGCCAGTATCGCAGTTCGCGGATCGTTCCCGAGCCCTTCTTCGTGCATTCCGACCTGACGACGGGCGTGTTCTTGGCAGACTTGACCGCGTACATTCTCGGCTGGGGCTGGCGGACGAGCCGCATGCCGCAGGCTGTTCGCGAGGAGCTGCGCGCCTACGCGGCGAAACTGCACGACATGCAGTTTCACGGGCAAAAGCCAAAAACCGACCAGAGTGGCTATTGGCAGTTGCACGGCATCACCTATCTCGACGATCTTCGCGGCCAATGGGAGCGAGGTGATGAGCCGTAAAAAAACGAAGGCAGTGGCCAGCCCTTGCGAGCCAACCAAAGCCTCCACTCAAATTATAGCCGATTTGCCATGTTAGTCAAAACCAACTCGCCGCTCGCGAGGTCAGCCTCGCAAGTCACGCGCTTGAGCGACGCGAGCTCGGTCGGGGCGTGGGGCTCGCGGCCGGTCGCCCTTTAGCTCGTCACGCGTCGGCGAATCGCTGCGGCAGGCGAGCATCGCGCCCACGTACCACAGGAATACGTGTGTGTCGAGAAGCAGCCTCGTTGGCCCCAAATAACTTGACGACCTCATCGGGCAACGGGCGATCGAGGTCGTCCGGAACGGTGAAGCCGCCCGCGGCACGGCCAAACGCGGGGGGCACATCGCGGGCCGGGAAATGGGCTGGATTTCAGCGATCGCAATGTCGCCGCGAACAACCAGTATCGGCTCGCCGGCCTCGATGCGATGGAGGAACGCCAGCGGATCGTGCTCGATTTCCTGAACGCTGATTTGAGTCGTACATGGCGGGCGAACGTCGCATCGCGATTGACAAGCCGTTGCATGCCCATCGGCGCGGCGTTACGATAGCGTTCCAAACGAGGTTACATTTCCATGCCCGCTTCACGAGGAGGCTCGCCATGTCGTTCAGGCTTTTTGTCGTCGCGTGCCCGGTCGTCGCTTTCGCCCTTGTCGCGGCGCCGGCCTTTGGCGACAAGCCGGTGACCCTCGTCAAGGTTCGGCTACAGGGCGGCCGAAGCGTGGTGGGCGAGTTGATCGAGCAATCGCCCGCGCGCCTTAAGTTGCGCGAACTGAAAAGCGGCAAGGAAACCAGCTTCGCACAGGACGAGTTGCTGAAGGTCGACCGCGATCTTGCCGACGGCGACGCCATCGCCTCGGCGGGCCTGCCCGCCTTCGTGGCCTGGAAGTTGTCGCGCGAGCAAGTCGGCTCAGCTTCGGGCAAAATCGCCGACGTGAAGCCGACGGCGATTTACTTGACTATCGGCACGAAAGCCGGCGCTGAAAAAGGGCAGAAGCTCACCGTCTACCGCGACGAGGGCGAGGTCAAGGATCCTGACTCCGGCGAGGTGCTCGAACGCCAACGCGCAAAGATCGCCCAGCTCGAAATCACCGAGGCCAGAGAAAAGTTCAGCAAGGCGAAGCTGCTCGGCAACCTGGAAGTCCAACTTCGCATCGGCGACGAGGTCGAGACAGACCAGAACGGCACGGCCATCGCCGTTCTGCCGCCGGTCGATCAAGACGGCAACCGCACCACCGGCGGCGAGAAGCTCGCCGAGGAGCTGACCACGGCGCTGGTGAATCGGGGCGTCAAAGTGGTCGAGCGGACGCTCTTGGACAAAGCGCTGGCCGAGTTGGAATTGCAGCAGGAAGCCGCATTCGACGAGGCAAGCGCGCGAAACCTCGGCAAGCAGCTTGGAGCGCGTGCGATCATGACCGGCCGCGCCGTGCAAACCGGCCGCGTGCTCGACGTCCACGTTCGGCTGATCAAGGTCGACACCGGCGAGGTCGTCCTCGCCGCTTCGCAGAAAAAGAACGGCAGCCTTGGCGACGTCGTCGGCGATGCGGGCGCAAAGGGCCCGAAACCGTCGTCCGGCGGCGACCTGTTAAGCCGTATTGACCTTGCCGTGCATGCTCACTCGGGCAACGTAAAAGCATCAGGTAAATCGGTGATCGTTGGCCCTCAATCCGCGCTATCGATTCCACCATTCTCTTCGAGCGGCGATTACGAGCTTGAAATCGGTTTTGTAAGGACGGGCGGGTCCGACGCCTTAGTCGGCGCATTGCCGATAGGGAACGGCCACTTCAACTTTGGCTTGAGCTCCGAGTATGGCAGGCAGCATAACCTGATGAGCGCGGCCCACCAGCCCGGTAGCCTACAAAATGGCAGGCACTATACCCTCCGTCTTCGCGTCAAACACAAGGGCGGTAGCGGAGACGTGGAAATGTTCCTCGATGGCGAGAGCATCGTGAAGACCCAGTTTGCCATTTCCCCCGCCGACCGCGAGTGGGCCGGCATTCAGCCCGGCTGGATTCCGGCGATCAAGTCGCAGAATGCGACGTACGAAATCCAGTCGATCACCCTCAAGCGGTTGTAACAGGCCACTTTGTCCCGTCGTGAGGAGGAGCGTGCATGTTCTACGAGCCGGTGCCAAGCGAGCGCTATTTCGAGCGCGATCGGAAGTACGCCGAGATCAACTGGACATATTTCCCGGGAATCGTCGATGCATTCGAGCGGCGGATACGAGGCTGGTACATTGAGCCAATCGAGATATTGCTTGAGCGCGGGGTGAATCGACACGTTCGCCGGGTTGTTTGCTGCTTGGCGAATCGCCACGACGGCGGGCACTACTCGTTTGCCGTTATGGCAATGACGTGCCTGCTGATTGATACGCTCAGTCAATTTCAACGCGGACTCCTAAAGGCGACGACAAGCGCTTTCAAAGCATTCGTCATCCACGATCTACCGAGCTACAACGTCACGATATCGCCCGCGATCGACGACTACGGTCGGGGAGCCGGAGATCCCAAACAGTTGTCGAATATCGCTGACGTGCTCTATACCGGCTTCCGCTGTGGCATTCTGCATCAGGCTCACGCACCCCTGTACTGCGGAATTCGTCCTGGGAATGTTCCGCCAATCATCGAGCCAACGGACCATGCGAAGTATGCGGCAGGGGCGACCAAATCGACCGTAGGCGGCGACTGCGCGGTAGTCGTTATCTATCCAGAGCACTTGTTCGATGAAGTGATGAGCTTTTTCGCAAAGTACCTCAGCAAGCTCAAGGACAGCGACTCGAAAAACAACCAGCTCAGGGACGACTTCAAGAAGAAATTCGCGGACAGCTTTGGTATTGATATATCAGGGGCATCCTGACCATACGGATCAGCCGCGAGGGACGTGCGGAGCCACGGCGAATCACTTCGGTCGGTACTGGCCGAACATCCGCCCCAGCCGAGCCTAGCGGCTTGTTTGGGGCGTTTTCGTTTGGCGATGGGCGGCGGTTGCCCGATTGCAAAGACGGCGACGGCCCATTATAAGGATGGGTTGCATATTCGCGTTCGCAACGAAGGTCGAAAATGAGCGCCTTCTACTATCAAGAGGCGGGAATCGTGAAGGGGCCGATAACGGCCAAGGAACTCAGGCGTAGGCTGGCCTGTGGCAGTTTGGCAAGCGGCACGCTTATCCGACCATACCGAAGTAATGGTTGGTGCCCAGCGAGCGACATCAGCGGGCTGACGCCAACACCTGTAAGGGTCAATGCCGTTCAGACCGTTCCAGATATCGCTGGTCGATCCGATGTCAGTCAGGCGCGCCAACGGCAGCCAGCAGAGCGCGTTCAAATTCGCGCGGCACGGAGGCGGGAGTCGAAGCGGTCCGCGATAGCGAACGTCTTGCAATGGCTCTGTAACCCTGTCAACGCGTGCTTTGCAGCGATGATGGTGCTTGGCCCTGTCGTTCTTTTCGTCGGTTGGATGAATTATGAACCGCCGAAGGCCGACTCGCCGCGCGTTGTCGCTCCAGTAGCGGCGCCGGCAACGGCACCAAATCCTGTCCCTCCCGCCCCTGTTCAACCGCCGAGTAACTACGCTGCCGAGCAATCAGTTGACCGCAACGGGACTCTCGACCGCGTAGCAGCAATGGTCAACATCGAGGAAGCCGTAAGAAAGCGGCTTGTGGCTCTGGCGTGCCGACCACCCGCTAGGTTTCCGCGGCTCGACGTGGAATTCACGTCGATGGGCGACGGCACCTATTATATTTCAGCGTCCCCCGTCGATTGCCAGAATCGTTTCGGGGCCACGGTACAGATGGGATACGGGGCGACCGTTGACGCGGCTGGCAACGTCCAAGCCCTCGTAATGCAAGACGCTTTGGGGAACTATGAAATTAGCGACGGCAAAAACGTCATCCGCGATAGGTTACCATACCCAGAAGATTTTGCAGAAGATTTCGGAAAACAGTGATAGCGATAGTCACTTGTTGCGGCCTTGCGTCAATACTTGCCCCAAAAGGGCGTCCCAGACGTTGAAGTTTAGGCTCAAACAGTGGAGGCTGTAAAAATGGCAGACTGGTTTTATCAGGTTATGGGAACGGAGATAGGCCCAGTGTCGTCGTCCGAACTAAAAGAGAAGGCGGCAGACGGCACCATTACCCGTGAGACGTTTATTCGCGGGGGGTGCGACGGCGATTGGATCAGTGCCGAAAAGACGAGTTTGTCCTTTGGCGGTCGAGCGGAGCCGGTTATCGACACGAGCAAGTCGAAGATGCCTCGCGTAAATGCCGCTCAAACGCAAGATTCGCCAGAAAAGGCTGGCAAGCCCAAGGGCAAAATGCTCGCGATGGCCGGACTAGGAATTGCGGCTTGCGTTCTCGTTGCACTTGCGGCGATGTTCGTGCGGAGTGCGCCGGAAAAGCCTACTAAACCGTCTAAACCCCCACAACCGGACCCGAAAGCACTTTTCGAGCAGTTCCTTGGTGACCGAGCACCAAACGTTGAAGGCCAGCGATTCACGCACTCCCGCCGTGAAACGCAGGTTAATGGGCGGCGACACCAGGAAATTAAAGAGCTAGTCGTCGGCAAATTTCGCTACGACGTTCGTAAGACCGATTCGCTGGTGTCACCGTTTGTTGGGGAAGTCCAAACATTCGTAGAAGAAATCCACAGCAGTTACGACGAGGGGAGACCGATAGCTAACGCTACCTGGGTCGGCTTCAACGGCAACATGACGCTGACTTACGGTTTTCAGGATGGAAGGTGGACGCTCACTAACGCATCGTGCAAGGGGAAGGTCGGCGACCTGGATGAGGGCGTCTCGTTCAAGGCGAAAGACTGGGCGAAGATGATTGGAATGGATCTTTGAGCACTGGTGACGGAGGGGAATTGAGGGGAAGCACCATCGGCACCGGCAAACAAAAAGCCCGGTTAAGGCGGCCCTTAACCGCGCATTGATTGGAGACAGGGCAGTGAAAGCCCGTCTAGGCCATAGGGTAGCGGAGCGGCGGGAGAATGCAATCGCTCGTTTGGCGAATTTGACGCGAAAGCATCATGGGCCGCGAAGGCGAACAAGCACTTGCTAGTAGAGCCTTGCAGGCGGGGCACGGGACGTCTAGCAACGACGGCGAGGTCGAGGGTGCAGCGCCCCGCTAGCGCGGGCCACGAAAGAACGCGCGTGACGTAAAAGTTGGAGGGAGACCGAATGCTGTACGCCTCTGCCGAGTGGTCCCCTGTGGCCTCGGCGTCCTTAGCCGTCACAGTCATTGGCGTGGCGACCGCGGTGGCGATCTATGTCGGCACAGAGCGGCGAGCCCATCAGAGGTTTGTATCAGCAATCCTTGCCGACGTGTTGCGGGACGTCAGGCGATTACAAACAACCATAGCGAGTTTGATGCGCGCATACGAGATACATGCACCCGGCGCGTTCCTACCACCAAACTACGCCGAGGATTTGGCAAAGGAGTCCCTGGTAGCGAGAGAAATGTTGTTCGACAAATTGCTCGGCGATGTTGCAGCAGCGAGAGGGGGGCTAGGTGCGAACGCACTGTTACTAAAGCTTGTGCTGCGTGATAGGCTCGGCAGGACCCACCGCGAAGCGATGCAGCTTATAGAGTCACTCATAGAGATTGAAGCGGTTGGGTATCGCGAGGCGCTGACCGAGGCTAGAATAAGGGCGTTTAATCTCGATGTCGAGACGAGAATCAAAAGGTTGGTTGAGAGCGTCGAGACGGACTACACGGCGCTGATGGATTACTCGCCGCTGGCGAACCTACCCGAGACCGAAGAAGTATACGTTAAGTAACCCCATAGCGCATCGTCTGCATTGCGTACCTTGTCGCGGCTGCGGCTTGCGACAAGTGGAAGGCGCTAATGAATTAGTCGCGGCCGGAAATCGAGAGAGCGATAAGGTCTTTACAACGCGCGATCGTCGCCGACGCTCGGGTCTCCGGGTACAAGAACGGATAGGTGCCTCTTGATCGACAATGATGCGTGTGATTACAACGACCTCGATCCGTCAGTTGGCGAGGGGGTCCGCGGCGAGATGACCGGCCGAAAGCACGCCCTTGACCTGCACCGGTGGTTTGCTCGTCGCCCGCTCACCTTGACGCGGGTCGCGGCGTACTTGGCACTCACCGGGGGAGTTGATTCAGGTTCTGACATCGTGAAGGCCCTTGCGGCCCCAACTCCGGACGCCGCCACCCTACGAGCGGCACGCGAACGGATTCGCGAGGCGCTGGGAGTGGCCTGTTCCGACGACGACGCGGCGCACGATTGCGACGACTTCCGCGCGAACGTTCTGGATCCCTTTGCTGGAGGCGGGAGCGTCCCTCTTGAGGCGCTTCGTCTCGGATGCTCAGCGACGGCCGGTGAACTCAACCCGCTGGCGGCAGCTATTCTGCGCGCAACGTTGAGCTTTCCCGTGCGGTTGGCCCCAAAGCAATCGGCAGAACGTCGGCCCTCTGGCGAGCATCGCTGGGAGGGCCTCCTGCCTGAGTTTGAGCGGTGGTTTACCGAATTACAGACCGATGTTGCCAATCGGTGGTCGAAGCTTTACGCGCGCGAAGACGCGACCGTGTATCGGCTTTGGGTCCGGCGAGCGAAGTGCCCGAATGAACAATGCGGTTGCAATGTTCCCTTGAGACTGCAGGTCGATCTCGATGCTTGTAAACTTGCCGCTGTGTTCCATTGTGCCGACGGTCAGACAGCGTTCGCTTTGACCGAAGTCTCAGAAGGGGCGGCCGAAGGTCGCGGCTCCGTGTGCCCATTCTGTGGCACTGCAATGTCGACTCACGAGCTTCGTTCGCAAAACGGTCTGACTGCTCCGCCCATACTCGCAGCCGTCGCACGCCGTTCCGACGCGAGACTCTCGTGGTCCACCGCAACATCCGAGGAATCATGGGACCTTGCGAGCGGCCAGCGCGACCGGCTGGCCGAGTTGATGCGAGGAATAGCCGGACGCGCGCTGGAGCATCCTGTGCGGCGCGGCTCGGTATCCGCGCTGAACGAGCCGGAAGCGACGACGTTCGCAGACCTGTTTTCCCCTCGGCAACTCCTCGCAAATCTCGAGCTATCTGACGCAATAGCGACCATCAAGGCTCGCATGGCTCGGGAGGGCCTCGCCAAGGAACACGTGGGGGCATTAACCACCTATTTTGCGTTCAGCCTGGGTTATGTCGCGCAGCGTAATTGCGTCCTCACTTCGTGGAACAGCCAACGTCAAACCCCCATTGATGCTCTCGCTAACATGGGGTTCCGATTCCGCCGGGAATTCATCGAGGCGGCGCCAATGCCGCTTCTAGAGCGTTGGTTTCAGGTGACGAGGCAGTCGCTGGAGGAACTGACATGTCTTCCCCTAGCGGCAACCGTCCTGGAAACAAACGCAGAAACGCTGCCCCTGTCCGACAATACCTTCGACGCGGTCGTCACCGATCCGCCGTACTTCGATAACATTCCCTATTTCCAGCTATCGTGCTTCTACTGGGCGTGGGAGTCGCGGTTCGCCTCCGGCCGAGCCGAGCATGCGTTCGTTCAACCCGATCGCGACCTGGACGAGCTCGTCGTGGTCGACAAAGATGCCTTCGTCGAACGATATGAAACCGGATTGGGGAACTGCTTTGCCCAATGCTTCCGCGTTCTCAAGCCTGGACGTTTGCTCTGCCTGATTCTAACATCGACCAGCCGCCCCCATTTCCACTCGTTTGTGGGACTTTCCGAAGCGGCAGGGTTTGAGATCGTCAGCGTCAAGCGAGTGCCGCTGGACGGGGCGCAAGCTGGAACGTTCCTGGTCTACCTGCGAAAACCCAGCAGCCCGTCAGAGCATCTTGGATTAGCGACAGATGCGGACGTTGCGCTTGAGCGGCTTGATTCGGGCGAGGCGGTCAACTATGAGGCCCTTGCGCAATTGTTGTCGGAACAACTTGAGCCCGACGACGTTGAGGAAATACTGCCGCGTGGCTCAAAAGGACCACAGATCGAGCGTTTGCAGGAGGCCCTTGCCGTGAACGACCCGCGTGAACTTTTGGAGCGGAACCTCGGCAGGCAAACCCTCCGGCGCATCGCTCGCGAGAAGGGACTTCTAGCGGCGGACGCAAAGCAGAGCAATCCCGTCGACGCGCTCCTATTGCATTTCGGCTTCCGCGTTCCGAGTCCAGGTGCCCGCGACGGCGTCCGGCAGGCTATCGATAGAATTCGGCACAACGCCTCGCGGCTGCGGCAGAGCCGTGAGATACATGAGATCAACGGGCTGGCCAGCGAGGCGACGAACATGGTAGAGGCGATGATCAAGCGCGGTGTCTATGCGTGGGCACGTATTGCCTTTGGCCAGGGCGCCGACGAATCGTTGAAGCGACTGCTCGCGACGCGCGGGAAGCCATCGGCCGATCTACGACGGCTTTCCTTCGGCGACTACCTGACGTTGTTTGAGGAGCTCCCAGATTGCATCTGTCAAAGTGCCTTCGCAAACCGCGTCAAGCAAAAGTTTGGCCGCGCACACATTTATCTCCCTAAAAAGCCGAAGAATAACAGTTTGAGCGATCGCATTCGCAAAGTCGTCAGCGTTCGCAACAAGGTAGCGCACGCGACGGCCGATCTATCCGATATGCGCGACGAGCTAGTCACGACGCTGGAGATGGCCGCACTGCTGCTCGATGAGTTGGCAACCGAGCACGCAATTCCACGTGTGGGAGTCGCATCGAAAGAGATTCACGACATGTGGGGCCGCACCGTATACGAAATCCGGCTGGACAACGGTGCCGCCTTTGAGGCGGTTTTCAGTTCGAAGCTGCAACTTGGGCAGTCTTACTTCTTTTTTGGAAGCGTGGCGAATCCGATCCCGGTGGACCCGATTCTCATCTCGATCGAAGACGTTGGTGACATTCCGTGAGGTTGCCCGCGTTCACCTCTCGCAACTCGAAGAACGTTACCGCTTCTTTTTTTGGGTTGGAGCACGCCGGCGTTCGCCACCTTCTCGTGCTTCATGTCTTGTCTATGCACAGACACTTCCGGCCAAGCAAATTTACCCAAAGCGGGCGGGGCGACAATGTCCGACCGGCTCACGAGCGACCACCGAAGTGTCGTGACGCCACCTCGTCGATGTCGGTCCAATGGTCACCTACTTGGCCGGTCGCAGTCCCTGTCACCTCGGAGCCGCAGCAATTTCCGTCGGCGGTCGGACCGATAAGGTACCGATGGAGGTTGCATTCTGGTTCGTTCGGTTTTCGCTTGTCCTCGAAGCGTACCCATTCGATTGCGACTTGCGAACCGCATTTGGCAAACGCCCCATACACCTCGCCAAGGTCCACGCCGCTGGCGGCAACGTAGATGGTTTGTGGATGGCGTTCGACATGCGGTAGGAGCAAGCCGGCATCAGCCTTTTCGAGCTCGCAAACTCTATCCGACCCGATGTAGTCGCGTACCAGAGCGAAGTTCTCGGGATCAACGTTAAACAGCTTATGGTTCATCATTTTTTCTCCAATGGGGTTGTGCCAGATCACGGCAATCGCACGTTTAGGGCGGCCCACCACCGCGACGCGTCGATGGCGGCGAAAGCGGGCCAAGTGATCGCGACGAAAGGGCCGCGCGGCACCATATAACCTATCTTCCGCAGGTCGCGCCGGGGATTTCGGCGGGGTTTCCGCGGTCGAGCGGGCCACTTCGCGCGGCCGCGAGCCCAGGCGATCCCGGCTGAGTCGGCAACCGTTCGCCGAACACCCGCTCGCTACGATTCTCACCTC
>DATLUO010000016.1 GCA_035533075.1 Pirellulales bacterium
CCGGCGCTCGCAAGCTCGCTGGTCCCACCCTACACGCCCAACTTGTCCCAACCTGCCTCGTGCCCGACAATGGCCCTATGACCCTCCTTTACTACGACCCGCGGTTCTTGGACCACGAGACGGGCGCTCATCCGGAACGTCCGCTGAGGCTGATCAAAGTGATCGACCGCTTGGAACATGCGGCTCTGGTCGCGAACTGTACTCGTCACGCCTGGCAGCCCGTGTCGATGGTCCGGCTGGCACGGGTTCACGACCTTGCCTACGCCAAGAAAGTGGCCGACTTTGCCGAGCGCGGCGGCGGCCAGATCGAGTCCGACACGATCGTCAGCCCCAAGTCGTACGAGGTGGCGCTGCTGGCGGCGGGGGCCGTTTGCGACGCCGTCGAGCGCGTGGTCGGCGGCGAAGACAAACACGCGCTGTGCCTGGTGCGGCCGCCCGGCCACCATGCGCTGCAGGCCGAGGTGATGGGCTTTTGCCTGTTCAACAACGTCGCGATTGCGGCCCGCACGGCTGTCTCCGAGCTTGGCCTCGACCGCGTGATGATTGTCGATTGGGACGTCCACCACGGCAATGGCACGCAAGACGCCTTCTGGCGCGACGAGCAGGTCGGCTTCTTGTCGGTCCATCGCTGGCCGTTTTATCCGGGAACCGGTCGGGCGAGCGAGACGGGCGCCGGACCGGGTCTGGGAAGCACCATGAACCTGCCGGTCGAGTTCGGCACGTCGCGCCGAGCCTATCTCGACCTTTTCCGAGGCGCGTTGGAAGGTTTTGCTGCGCGGATCAAGCCGCAGCTTGTGCTCATCAGCGCCGGCTTCGACAGTCATCGCACCGACCCCGTCGGCTCGCTGGGCCTGGAAAGCGAAGATTTTGGAGAGCTGACCACGATCGTGCTCGACGTGGCCGACGCATTCGCCGATGGCAAGGTCGTCAGCGTGCTGGAGGGCGGCTATCGTCCGCAGGCGCTGGCCGAGTCGGTCGAGATTCATTTGAGCGCTATGCTGAGCTAACGGGTCTGAACTATCGTTAGGCCCGCTTGGCGTCCGCGACGGCACAGGAATCGGCTGCGTCGTGCGAACTCGCGGGACCAAGCACCATGTCAGCCTCAAGTTGATGGCAACTGGCACCCGAAAGCTCGATCATTGCCGTCATGCCAGGACTCGGATGGTCTTCGCCTGGGAAGCCTGCCGATGTCCCGCGGAACAGGTGCTCATCATTACCATGATACCAGAGATAGAGCAGGCTGGCCAAGTAGCGGATAAAACGGCCAAGCATGATCCATCGCTTTTCGTAAGTGGTGGGGCTTCTTTTTAGGGATGAGTATACAATTCCTTGTTGGCTGCCGCCCCTAGGGACTGAAATGAACGATTTGAAAAGCGCCGAGTTGCTCGCCGACGTTGAGGCTTTTTGCCAGGAACTTCGGCCGATCGAGGAGTTGTGCTACGTCGAACATCGGCAAAACGAACAGACGGTCGAACTGGCCCGGAAGCACAATGTCTTGGCCATGCCCGTGCCGGTCGAGTACGGCGGACGCGGCGCGGATGCCGTGACTTACGCCCGTGCTTTGGCCCGCATCGGCCGCGAAGGCACCGGCGTGCGCACCTTTTTCTCCGGCCATACGTCGATCGGCGAGTACCCCATCCTGCGGTTCGGCAATCACGAGCAGAAAGCCCGCTATCTGCCGCTGGCGGCGCGGGGCGAGTGCATTCTGGCCTTCGGTCTGACCGAGCCGGACGCGGGTTCCAATCCGCTGGAAATGACCAGCACCTACCGCCGCGACGGCGACCGGTTTTTGCTCAACGGCGTCAAGTATCTGATCTCCAACGGCGCGATCGCCGATGCGGTGATTGTGTTCGCCTATCCCGAGGCCGACACGCCGCGGCGAATGAGCGCGTTCATCGTCGATACGGCCGGCGAGACGTTCGAGACCGAAGACCTGCCGGCCAAGTTGGGCATGTTCACCGCCAACACCGGCATGTTCCAGATGACCGAACATCCGGTGCCCCTCGAAAATCTTTTGGGCGACGAAGGCGACGGCTTTCGGATTGCGATGGGCACGCTGGTGTCGGGTCGGCTGAGCGTGGCCGCCGGCTGCCTGGGAGTGATCGAGGATTGCCTGACCGAAGCGGTGGATTATGCGCGGTCGCGGCACCAGCACGGCAAGCCGATCGGGCGGCATCAGCTCGTGCAAGAGCACATCGCGGCGATCGAGATGCACCGCGCGGCGACCGAGGCGATGGTCGAGCGGGCGGCCCGTGCCAAGCAGGCCGGCGACGAATCGCCCGGCGACGCGGCGGTGGCGCGGCAAGCCGATATGCACGTGGCGCAGGCCAAGCTGTTCGCCAGCAACGCCGGCTGGGATGCCGCCGACCGGGCAGTGCAGATCTTCGGCGGACGGGGATTTTCGGAGCTGTATCGCGTCGGCCGTCATCTGCAAGACGTCCGCGTCTGCCGCATCTATGAAGGGACCGACGAAATCCTGAAGCTGAAGGTCGCGGCCGCCATCTTGGGCAAGGAGTTCGAGGCGTTCAAATAAAAAATGCCTCGGTCGTTGAGGCAGACAGCGGTGGCGGGGGCAGAGCGGCGCGCTCGGACAGTTCCCCACTTGACGCTCGGCCGCGGCGATGCCCCGGTAGCGCCACGACCGGGGCATCGCTGGCCGACGGCGCGTTTGGTGATTGCCGGCTCGCTCTCGGCCAGCTTCTGCCCCAGCCACCACCGGGAAGCTTAGGCTTCCCGCTCGCCCTCGCCGAGCTTCACCCGCACCTGCTGCCAAGCCTGACGGATGACCTGGTCGGCGGCGCCTTTCACAAGACCGGCGGGGACGGTGGCCATCAGCCCGCCCACGCGGTCGATGGTGGCGGTCCAGCGCAGGCGCGACCCCGTGCCTTCGTTCTCGATGTTGAGCGACGAGGTCATCTGCATCGAAATGCCGATCCCTTCCGACTCGACGTGCATCGTGGCCGATCGCGGTGGGTCGAGGTCCGATAAACGAATGGTCATGCGGAGCGTCGCCCGCAGGAATGAAAAACGCGGCTTGACCACGCACTTAAGCGTCTGCGGATCGGGCCGCTCCGCTGAAACCAGGTCGGGAATGCTGGCCGCCAACGTGTCGAGATCGGTCAGCGTGGCATACAGACGCTGTGGGTCGGCCTGAAACGCCTCCTCACCGCCGAATTGAGTGCCGGTCATGCTCATGTGGATCGCGAACCCTAATTGATCGCCTTCTCCATCATGACGCTATGCCTTCGCTGGCCGCCTGAACCGCCCCAATCGCTAGACAAATCCAGCCCAGGATGAATCCCACGCCGCCGAAGGGCACGACCGCGCCGAGGATTCGCGGTGCGCCGAGCGCCATCGCGTACAGGCAGCCGCAGAAGACCAGAATGCCGGCGACAAACAGCGAACCGCCGGCGGTCAGCCAGATCGACGAGTGACGCGTTGCCGCCAGTCCGATCAGCACCACCGCGATGGCATGATACATGTGGTATCGCGCGGCCGTATCGAATATCTCTAGGCGGCGCGCGGCTTCCTGGTGCGCCGATTCGTCGGCCGAGAGTTTTAGGTCTTCGGCCAGCCGGCCCTTCAACCCATGCGCGCCAAACGCCCCCGCCGCCACCGATAACCCGGCCAGCACCGCGCCGCAAGCAACCCACCACATCGGTTTCAACCTAGGCTCTCCAACAGATCATGGTTGATTCTATACTTCACGCGGCCGAGAATGAGACATTGGCGGTGGCTGGGGCAGAGTCTGGCCAGATGGAGGCTGGCACTTCGTTCATGTCGGCGGCCAGACAATGCCCCGGTGCGTCCAACCGGGGCATCGCTTGGCCGCCACGCCGTTGATGGGCGCCAGCCGCTATCTGGCCAAGCTCGCTCTGCCCCAGCCACCGCTTTTGCTCGCGGAAAAATGCCTCATTCTCGGCCGCGTGAAGTATATACCGAACGGGCCAGCCATGCGACCCTGCGGAGACAAGGGCGAGGGGACCGTCCGTTCAGAAAACTTCGAGCGCATGTCGGGGCCGTTCCGCTTGCGGAGCAAGCGGGCTACTTTATCGGCAAATTGGGCACGCACGGCATAATTGAATTCTTCGCGACGCAGTCCCCCTTCCACCGTTGCCGGCGGAAAATCCGGACGCTCCGTTGGAGCGCGACTGCAAACGTTTTGCCCGCTGCGGACGAAGATGAATCAGTGGGACTCGCCTCATTCCGCCCGACCGCCGTCGTTGGTACTCATGGCTCTTGCTCGACTGATCGCGAATGTCCGGCGGGCTGACGCGGCCTGGTGTTGGGCGGCGCTGCTGGTGGCGGTTTTGACGGGCACGGCCTGGGGCGGCGGCGACGCGTGCTGCCATTGCGGGCCGGGCTGCGTCGACCTGTGGGTCATCAACACGCGGGGCGTCCCGTGCTGCGGCGACTTGTCCGCCGCGCTCGACCGGCTCGCCATCTTTCATTGCGAACCGGGCGGCTGGGTGCGCTACACGCGCCAGCAGTTCCTGACGGCCACCGACTCTTCGTTGCCGGTTTGCTTCTACGTTCACGGGATATTCTCCGATGAGCGGCTGGCGCTGAAGCAGGCAGGCGAACTGTTCGGCAAGGTCGGCGCGGGGCTGCCGCCCTTCCGCGGCGTGCTGTGGAAGTGGCCCTCGGAGTTCGAGTGCGGCGTGAGCGTGCGCGACCAGGTCGAGCGCAGCAACGCGGCCACGCAGTCGCAGGCGTTCTACATGGCTTCCCTCATTGCCGATCTCGGGCCGCGGGTGCCCGTCAGCCTGGTAGGGCACAGTCTGGGCTGCCGCACGGTGGTTGCCACGCTGCAGGGCCTGGCTTCGCGCGAGATCGCCGGCCAGCCGCTCGCCGAGCCGGCCTCCGCCGCGCGCCGCCCCATCCAGGCGGTGCTGGTGGCGCCGGCCATCGAGCCCTTTTCGCTCTGGCCGGGCGGCCAGTATGATTCCGCGCTCAGCCAGGTCGAGCGGATGCTGATTACCTACAATCCCGGCGATCGCGTGTTGCGGACCTACGAGCACTTCTTCGACCGCCGCCCGCTTGGCCTGCGCGGATTGCCGCAACCAGCCGTCGCGGCCGGCAGCTTCGAGAAAGTGAGGCAATTCAATGCGAATCCGGCAGTCGGCAAGCGGCACGTGCCGTCGGTCTACTTCGACTCGCCTGCCGTTGCCGTCCGGATGCGCGGTTATGTGGGGAGGGCTCGGGGTTCAGGGTTCAGGGTTCAGAACCCTGAACCCTGAACCCCGAACCCTTCAACATCGGCCCCAGCCCGCGCATCGTCTCCAGCGTGGCAGGCTCACTTCGACCACCCGGTGGCTCGATTTGGTCTCGGCTCTCGTTGGCCGGGTAGATCGCCGACTCCGCCGCATACGAATACTTGGGCCGCAAGACGTACTTCGGCAAACCGTGGCCGGAATCCAGGCACACGCCGGCTTGCTCAAACCCCGCGGCAAATTCATCGCGCTGCGCCAGGCTGCGATGGGCAATCTGCGCCTGCGTGTCACGAGGAATCACCACCTCAAAGTCGGTCCACCAGGCGCACTGGTCGGCCGTCTCCTGCAAATCGACCAGATACCATGCCTTGACAAGTTGCCGCGCGATCAACGGCACCCGCCGCACGCCTGTACCCATCACACGCAGGCCGGGCAGCATCCGCCGCGCGTCGTGGGCCACCAGCGGCATGATGAAGCCGCCCACGTAGCTGCGCCGCTTGCTGCGCCCCGCCGTGCCGAACTTGCCCCCCACGTAAAGTTTCGAGTAATCCGTCTCCGCCGCGGGCGGAAAGTAGCTCGGCTCGGCTACCGACGCCCGAATGGCCAGGGCCATGTCGGCCGGCGTCGTCATCAACCGCAAGTCGCAAAGCCGCTCTTCCTCCGGAATCTGGCTCAGCAGCTCGAACATCGTCCGATCGACAAAGCAGGTACACGCCTTGCCGATGTAGCGATCTTCGCCGAGCGTCAGGCCGGGGTTGTCGCGGGCGAAGCGTTCCGGCCGGCGGCGATAAAAGTCGTACACATCGGGCCGCCATGAGACGGCGAAGTTGCCGGGATCGAACTCCTTGTAGTCCTGCGCGTCGAGCACGTGCCCTTCGCCCCGATTGTCGAGCACCTCTTTGTTGGCGGCCACGATCACCACCGGATAGACCGGCCTCAGCCGGCTGCGACGGACCACCTCGTCGATGTCGGCGGCGTCTCGCCATTGCTCGACGCCCAACGCAAACGCGATGCTCTCCTTGAGTCCCTCCGGCGACACCTCGGTCGGCCGGTTCGTCAGCAGTTTGGCGACCTTCGACGGCAACTTTTCGCTTGACCGGATGGCGCTCACGTCGGCGTGCTGAATGCGATGGGCGGCATAGTCGACGCTGGTCCGCGTGAACCCATAGCACGCATAATAAATGGCAATGATCGAACCGGAGCTGTTCCCGGCCACAATCACCTTGTGGCGGGCCAAGGCGGGCACCCGCTCGAAGGCGCGCTCGACGACGCCCGCGTCGTACGACATGCTCGACCCCTTGCCCTGAAAGCTGACGAGCAGCTCCATCTCGGCCATTCGCTCGCGCCAGCCGCCGTCCGCGGTGGCGAGCGGGAGGCGTAAGCCTCCCGGAAGTGTACCGCCCAGCCGCGCGGGCCAGCCGGCAACCTGGGCCGCGGTCGGTTGAGCGCCAACCCGCTCCGCCCACCCTCCGCCGACCATCGTCAAGACGACGAGTCCGACGACCATCCGCTCAATCACTGGTTGCTCCTTCATCCAGTTTGAGTACCAACGTCAGCCAGCCGTCGACCAGGCTGAGCTGCTCCAGTCGCAAGACGGCGGGCGCCAACACCGCGGCCAGCGGCGGCGTGCCGTCGGAAGTGGCCTCGCTCACAAAAAACCGCGACAAGATATCCCGCACCACTTCCGTTTCGGTCGAGCTGCTCGGCTCGATCTCGATCGGCCCCTCGCGAATGAGCTTGACCGGTCTCTCGCCGACGTCCACCCGATACGCAGTCTTGACCGTAAAAGGCCCCCCCTGCCGCATCGAACCATTGCCGCGGATGGCCTCCAATCGCACCGTGATCAGCAGCTTCCCGTCGCGAATAGCAATCGTCAGCGGACCGTCTTGGGCAAAGATAATGCTGGCCGGAATGCGGCCCGCCACCTCGTCGTCGTCGCTGGGCACCAGGCCGAACGTCGAAAAAACGATCTCCCGAAAATCGGCTTCGTTCACCAGCCGCCCGGCAATGAAGCGCTGCGAGTTGTTGACGGCCGACTCGTGAACCTGAAACAGCACCGCGTGGTTGCCGGGCACCGCATCGGGCGGACCGGCGGGCGAAGCGAATTGCGTTTCGCCGGCGTAGCGGCCCAGCCACTCCAAATAACCCGCGGTCGTTCGCAAACGCAGTCGCGAGGCCGGGTCGGGTCCTAAGGCCGCGAACAGCCCGAACGATTCGATGGTCTGGTTTCCCTGTCGGGCGACCCGCCTGCTTTCGGCCTGCAACTGCTTTTCGACTTGCCCTCGCGTGCGCTGCGCCACCTTGAGGTCGTTGGCCGCCTGCTGCCGGCCGACGACTCTTCCGGCAACCCGCGTCAGCACGCGGCGCAACACGCGGCAGCGGACACCCAAGTTCACGCTGCTGCCCGTCGTGCGGTGACGCACGGCCGACGTGGGCGTTCCGACCGCGAACCCCGCGTGCGTGAGAAAAACCGGTTGGGCCGCGGTAATCTGGGTTTGCCCGCGGGCACGGACCGTGGCCAGGCCTTTGACCGCGGTGATGTCCATGTTGCCGACGCCGCGGAAACCGACGTGGACCACGCCGCGTGCCTCGTCGGGCACCAGCGTCATATTCAACTTTCCGTCGACCGTGCCGCGCACGCGCACTTGCGCCCCTTCGCTTTGCTCGTCGCTCGACAAGGGCCGCACCAGCCGTTGGTGTACCAGGTGATTGAGGAAGTCGGCCGAAAAACGCATACGATGGTTCACGTGGACCGTTTCCTGCCGTACCTGCTCCAGCACGTCGCGGGCCTGGGCGTGGGCCAACAGCCAGTCGTAAGCCTCGGCCACGGACAACAGGTTCTCCGCCGAACGGTCGGCCGAGTAGCGGGCCACGGCCGTTTGCAGCCGGTCCATCCAGGTGGTGAATTGCTCGGTCAGGTCGGGCAACTTGCTCGCGCGCACCAGGCGCACGTAGTGCCGCAGCGCGTCGCGCAGCCGCTCGTAGTCGTGGCCCTTGGCACCGGGCGAATTGCGACGCAGGTTCTCGTCGTTCCGCGCCAGCGCCTCGAAGTCGGGCGCTGGCCGGTCCAACTCTTCGACGAGCGACGCCAGGCCGAGATCGTCGGCCGTGCTCTGGCCATCGGGCACGTCGGCCAGCCGAGCCGAGAATTGCCCGTGTGCGGCCAGCACGTCGGCTTTGGCCTGGGCCAGTTCTTTCTCGTCTGGCACGTGCGCCACGGCGCGTGCTTGCTGGATCGACCGGGTGAGCAGAGCCAGGCCGCCGAGTGCGGCGGCCGGCGGTTCGCTCCAGGCGCAGGGCGGCGGCGCGAGGGCGATGAGAATCGCCAGCGCAATCACCGCACACATCGACGTGTTTCTGCCGGGCATCGTGGGTTCGTCTGCTCCTCCTGCCATCCTTCGAGAATACTTTGCAATTGGCAGGACTTCCAGCAATTTCGGTCCTACTGCAGCGTTGCCCGCCACTCGTCGTCGAGCTCGTCCAGAGCTTTGCCGGTCAGCTCTTGAAAAACTTCGGCGCGGTATTCGCCCGCCCGCAACAGCCGGTTGAGCTTGCGGACGAGGTCTTTGTCGTAGGTTTCCACCAGGTAGGCCAGGAAAGCGGCGCTTACGCGGTAGCTGCGGTCGTAGTGCGCCCGCCGGGCGTCGATTCGGCCCAAGTTGCCAGGCTCAAATTTGAAGAACCGCACGTAGTCGGCCACGCCCTCCACGAGCCAGCCCGGATTGCGCCGCCCGCGATATCGTTGCACGACGTGGACGGTCTCGTGGACCATGGCGCCGACATCGTCGGGATGCTCCTTGAAATACTTCACCGAGCCGACGATATGTTCGCCGCCCGTGGCCGCGACGCCCTGATAGTCGCTCTTGAGCGCCAGCGTAACGAAGTGCGGCGGTTTGTAGCCGTCGCTGGCGAGCTCCTCATTGATCATGCGATACGCCCGTTCGCAGATCCGCGCGGTGTTTCCGGCCCAGTCCTCCATGTCGGGAGCGTCGGCCACATCGACGCGGAACTCGATGGGGTACTGAAACGTTGCCACCGGCGTGGGCGATTCGATCGCCAGTTCGCGGACCGCCAGCGGGTGCGGCAGATCGGCGGTGACGACGATCCGCACGGCCTTCAGCAGGTGTTCGCCGGGCACCGCTTCCGCGGCGCCGCCGGCAAAGGTCGCCAGCCGCTCGAAGGTCTTGCCGTCGGCCGACGCTTCCAACGCGCCGCTTTCCAGAACATCGCGTCCGTCGGAGCGCCCGCTCGTGGCCTTGATCGAGCGGACGGCGACCGGCGCGTCGAATTCCAGGGTTAAAGAATCGTTGGCGTGCGGATTGTCGGCCGAAATAAACGCGGTTGTCGGATCGCCGTCGAAAGCAAACTGCCGGATATGGTCCTCGGCTGTGGCCAGCGAGCTGGTGACCGTGGCCGACAGCGGCGACTCGTCACCGTTCGCGGTTGGCCCGATTTGGAACGCAACGATGACGAGCAACGCCGCAATCAGCCAGACACGCGGGAATCGTGGCACGGATTGGCCTCCTTTGATGAAGTTTCGATGGGTGTAGGCGAAAGTGGTCTGCCAGAGACCGGTACGCAGATTATAGCTTCCTGTTTACCCGGCGTTATACTTCACGCGGGCGACATTGAGACATTTCGGTGGCTGGGGCAGAGCTTGGCCGAGACCCAGTTCGCCCAGAAAACGCGCCGCCGGCCAAGCGATGCCCCGGTGGTGACGCTACCTGGGCATCGGCTGGCCGCGTGAAGTATAGAATTGCGGCATCACCCCTGGAGACTTGCATGATGCTCAGATTCTTGACCGTCGTCCCCGCCCAGATGTGCCTACTGTGCTCGATCATCCTGCTTGCCTGCCCACTGGCCGCGGCGGAGCCGAAACCGGTCGCCGCGGTCGTCACGAGCTATTTCCACAACTCGCACGCCGACGTGATCGTCAGCCGGTTGCTGGAGGGCTACACCCTCAACGGCCAGGGCGAGCGGCCGAACCTGAAGCTCGTTTCGCTTTACACCGATCAGGTGCCCGCCAACGACAAAAGCCGCAAGCTCGCCGAGCAATACGGGTTCGGAATCTACGATGACGTCGCTGATACATTGACCCTGGGAAGCGGCAAGCTGGCGGTCGAGGGCGTGTTGCTGGTGGCCGAACATGGCAAGTACCGGCTCTCGCCGACCGGGCAAACGGTCTATCCCAAGCGCCGGCTGTTCGAGCAGATCGCGGCCGTGTTTCGGGCCAGCGGCAGGGTGGTGCCCGTCTTCTGCGACAAGCATCTGGCCGACAACTGGCAAGACGCAAAGTGGCTCTACGATACAGCAAAAGAACTGGGCGTGCCGCTCATGGCCGGCTCGTCGTTGCCGGTGCTGTGGCGCTATCCACCGGCCGACGTGGAGCGCGACGCCGCACTCAAGGAGATCGTGGGCGTCTCCTACCACACGCTCGACGCCTACGGCTTTCACGGGCTGGAAATGTTGCAAACGCTGGCCGAGCGGCGTTCGGGCGGCGAAACAGGCGTGCGCGCGGTCACTTGTCTCGAAGGCAAAGCCGTGTGGGAGGCGGCCGGCCGGCTTTATAGCCAGGACCTCTTCGACGCGGCGATGGGCCGGCGGCGCGACCGCCGCGGCGGCGGCAAGCCGCTGGCCGAAATTGTGCCTGAGCCGGTGCTGTTTCACGTCGAGTATGCCGACGGATTGCGGACCAGCCTCTTGACGCTCAACGGCGCGGTGGCCGAATGGGCGGCGGCCTGGCGTTATGCCGACGGCCGCACCGCCTCCACGCTGTTCTGGACGCAAGAAGCCCGGCCGGTGATGCACTTCACGTATCTCGTGAAGGGGATCGACTCGATGTTCCAGACGGGCCGTCCCGCCTGGCCTGTCGAGCGGACGCTTCTCACCAGCGGTTGCCTGAACTTGCTGCTCGTCTCCAAGCAGCACGGCGGCCAGCGGCTGGAAACGCCGCAGTTGATGGTTCCCTATCGCACGCAGTGGAACTGGCAACAGCCGCCCGGTCCTCCGCCCGGCCGGCCGTTCAACGAGCAATGACGCGATGCCGGTGGCGCTAACGAA
>DATLUO010000017.1 GCA_035533075.1 Pirellulales bacterium
TGAACCCTGAACCCTGAACCCTGAACCCTGAACCCTGAACCCTGAACCCTGAACCCTGAACCCTGAACCCTGAACCCTGAACCCTGAACCCTGAACCCTGAACCCTGAACCCTGAACCCCGAACCCCGAACCCCGAACCCCGAATCCCGAACCCTGAACCCCGAACCCTCACTGATGCCCATCGAGCAAGTCTACTGCGCGCACTGCACCTATGGCACTTCGGCGCTCGAACAGCGCGAAGGCGAGCTGGCCGACCGCGTGCTGGGCTATAGTGCGCGGGCCGGTTCGGAGGACCGCAACGAGCTGCGGAACGATTACCGGGCAATCGAGCGGTTCCTCTACTACTATCTCCCCTCCGACACGCCGCCGGAAGAGAAACAGCGGCTCGACGCGGCCGGCGCGCCGCGGCGGCTCTTCTTTTGCCCGTCGATGGGTCGCTTGCAGATGGTCGGCCAAGTGGCCTACCAGCAATACGACACGGCCCAGCGTCTGGGATCGTATTTCGCCCACGTGCTGTTCAGCGACCGGTCCAGCGGTGCCTGGTCGCCGCTCGATTGCCTGCGGTTGTGGAACGCGCCCTGGGTGCAAGAAGATTCGCGCGATCATCCGTTCAAACTGCCTTCGCTCGAACGGCTCGACGCCCTGTGGGCCGGCGCGACGCCCGCCATCGGTGACGACGTGCTGTTGCGTTTCCTGCAATCGTCGGTCGAGGTGGGGCGGGCTTCCAGCCCGTCGAAGTCAGCCGGAGACGGCCTAGGAAGGCCGCCCCACGATGATGATGGCCAGGTGATCGCGCCGCGATGGCTGACCGCCTCGGCACAACAGCGGATCGACCTCGTGGCAAACACCTTGCAAGGACTGCTGGCCTTGGGCACGCAGCGCCGCGAGAGCGTCTTGCTGGTCGTCGAGCCCAGCGTGGCGGCGCTGGTCTTTTATGGCGTGGCCCGTTTGCTGCCAAAGTCGTTCGCCGAGGGCCTGAGCTTTTCAACCTACGAACCGAACGCCGAGCGGCTGCCGGTGACGCTGGCGGCGACGACGTTTTTCGATCCGTTTTCCACCGACATTCGCAGCGATCTCTATCGTCGCCGCGGGCTGGTGATGAATACGTTCCTGGACCGCGTCTCGGAAGGCGGTCCGCCCGTCGGCGAGTATGCCCGATTCATGATCGAGCGGTTGCTGGAGGAAGGCTGGCCGGCCGTCGACCACTTGTTGGAGAGCTTCGAGGCGACGGGAGCGAAGCGGCCGGAAGACCTGGAGCTGTTGGTGCCGGCGCACCGCGCCGTTTCACTGGTGCTTTCGGCGACGCCGCCGGAAGGCGATTCCTGGCGCAAGTCGGAAATCGCCGCCCGCTATCTGTCGCGAGAGGTGCAGCATCAGCTTGCCACCGCGCCGTCGGGCTGGCCGCAGTTGAAGACCGTAATCGGCACGCCGAATCACTTGGCGGTGCTGGAGCTGGTGGCACTCGACGGCATGCCGGCCGAGCTGCAAAGGCCCACGCTGTTTTTGTTGGAAAAATTTCCGGGCGAGAAGCTGCCCGAACTGATCGCGTCGCCCCACATCGCCCGCTGGGCGAAGCTCAAGGCGCTCGTGGCGCAGGTGACGGCGACGGGCCGTTTGCCGGACGGCTGTCAGCTTCTTTCCGCCGACGGTTCGCGGCTCCGCGCGGCGTCCATTGATCGGCTGCTGCCCGACCTTCTGGCCCTGCTGCCTGAGCCGTTGCTGCGGGCAGCGTATGCTGCGGTCCAAGAGACCGACCGGGCCGCATTTTTCGAGGCCTTGCTGAGCGCCGCTCGCAAACCGTCGCCGTCGCCCGCTGCGTTGAAGGGGCTCCTGCTGGAAATCCTCACCCAGTTGAGCGACGGGCAGCTTTTGGACGCGCTGGTGCGGTATCGCGCCGAGCTGACGGCCTGTTTCCCGCCGCCGCAACCGTTATTGGGCACTCGGCTGGGGCGGCTGCTGTACCAGCTTCCCGATCAGCCCAAGCACTTCGAACAGCGGTTGTCGGTGCTGAACCAATGGAAAGATTATTTTCAGCATCCACACCTTGCCGAGCGGCGGTTGGCCGAATGGGGCAAGGTGCGCAACGCCCTGCTGGCCCTGCGTGACGACGCCCAGCCGGCCGCGGCGGGCGGGCTCGACCGCCTCGCCAAGCGGTTGCGTGCGCCGCTGAAGACGGACTTCAAGCCACTGGCCGAGGCCCTGAATCGCGCCATGCCCCGGCGCAGCAGCCAGCTCGACGAATTGGCCGAGGTCGCCGAGAAAGGCGCTCTCAGCGTGCCGCAGTTCCGGGCACGCCTGGAATTGGCCGCTTACAACGCCGGCGCGCCGTTCAGTTATCCCAAGGAAGAGGCCGACATTGAGGCGGGTCCGGGCGACGCTCTGGTCTTCAATGGCGATGCCGACCAGGCCCTTCGCCGCGGCGAGCAGCAAGCGCGTCTATGGCAATTGTTCCGTGAACTTGAAGAGCGCTTGCTGGTGTATTCCGACGATTCGATGGGCAATCGCAAGCTGGCCGCGTTGCAGCAGATCGGCGGCGTGCTCGTCGGCCGGCCCAACTTTCTAGCCGACGGGCGTCGGATGATCGAGGCGTATTTCGTCAACAACGGCGTCTGGCCCACGGGCGCGCTGTTGGCGGGCAAACGGACCAAGCACGGCGCCAAGCCGCGGAAGAAGACCTCGCGAACACCGATGTACGCGGCAGTCAGCCTGACGATTGCCGCCGCTTTTGTCGCGCTTGGCTACTACGTTCTCGAGCGAACGCCAACGGCGAATACTTCTGTGGCGGGGCCTGCGAAGGCGGTCGCGCCGCACGAAGAACCCAAACCCGCGGTTCCCCCGACCACGCCGCCAAAACCGTCGGTCACGGAAGAGCGCCCCAAGGGGCCGTCGGAAAGTACCAAGAGCACCGCCGCTGCGCCGAAACAAGCCGTAGCATCGACGCGATCGAAGACCACGCCAAGTTCACCGGCGGCAGTTCCGGAGCCGGCGAAAACAGACCACGAGTCTCCTCCGCGGGAGCCTAAGCCTGACGTTCCTTCCACGGCGGAGCCGACTAGATCGGTCGCCTCGTCGAACTCGAAACCGATTGCACCGATGCCTGCCCCGGCCCCGGAGCAGGGCGGGAGTGAAAACAAGGCGCCAGGGGACGTGCCCAGTTCCGAGGGAGGCGCGGAAGCTCAACCGACGTTGCCGACCTTGGTCGATAAGGCCGCGTCGTTGCCCGGCATAGGAGCGTCCAAGCGAGTACTTTTAAAAGAGTGGTCAGCAGTCCCGATGGCAATTACATTCGAACTGCACGGACTTGCTTCAGCGAACAAAAACCTTGCCGGCAAGGGCCGATTGGTGGAAGAGCCTTCGAGCGACGGTATGACGGTCGGCTTCGTGCCCGGTGCCGCCGATTCGGGCGGCCCGCCGACGTCGATAGCCAAGTTCGCCGCGGAGGGCGACGGCCTGTCGTTTCGATGGGTGCGGCTCGACGGCGACCAGCGTGGCCTGCGAGAAGCGCGTGACGAAATTCGGCGTTGCGTACTGGAAATTGGCGGCGAAAAGCCGAGTTGGCTGGCGCTGTCGGCCCCGCGCATCGCCCCCGATCCCTTGCCGCTGATCAACGGCCGGCTGATCAACTCCATACACTCACAAAGCAAAAAAGACGATCTGCACGTTCCCGACGACCTGCTGCTCGGTCGCGGCAATCTTCAGTTTCAGGATGGCAGGTACGCGGCGTTTGACGGGCCGTCAGGGCCAAGTCCTTATGTGCTGCAGTTGCTGCCCGTTGAATGCCAAGACTCCGGCGCGGTGTTGCAACTCGTTCGCGCCAAGGAGGGAGGTTGGCAGGTTGTCATCCGGGTTGACGACAATGCGTCCGACCTCTCTAACGATGTGAAGCGGCGCAAAGTCTTCAACGAAGATCTACAGCGTCTGATCCAACTCGATGGTAATGGAGGCATCCGCGATCAACGGCCTGAGCAACGGGACATTGCGGACTTGCTCAACCGTCTGGCCAAGACGATCGGGGTTGACGAAGACCGGATTCCCGTCCTTCCCGACACCACGGCGAGAGAAGAGCGGGACCAGTACAAGCGCGCGATCCTCGACGTGATCCTTTCGCCTGCGAAACGGCTGGACCGGCAGTTGAAGGCCATCGATTGGCTGCGGCAGCACGCGGAGAAGCTGTCGGCGGTCGTTTATCGCCAGGTTGAGCCGCAACTCTACGCGCGCGAGGTCGTTTTCGGTGATCCGCACCGCGTGATGGTTCCCTCCGCGTTGCAGAGTGACTTTTTTGGCCGGGACGACGACTAAAAGGCACATCCAGGAGAATCAATATGGCGACAGGTTTGCAAAGAACGCATGGGCTCCCGCAGTTCCTGAGGGGCTTGGAGCCGGGCAGCGAGCATTGGATCGACGCAGAGGAGAAATTCAACCTTCGCAAGCTCAGCGTTTCCGATCTCGTGGCCCAGGGAGTCGGCGAGCAGCAGGCCGAAATAGCCGTGGCCGGCCTGCGTCGTCAAGATTTGTCAGGGTTGGCGGACGCGTTAGGGATTCATCTGCGGGTCAAGTTTAAAATCTGGGCCGAGAGAGACGGCTCGATCTGCAAGATCAAGGTCGACGGAGCGGACAACGCCGAGTGGCTCCGCTCCTACCTTTCCTCGGTCGTACCAAACATTCGCGTGTCGGAAGCCGTGAAAAAAGCCGACGGCCGATACATTCACTTCACCGTTACATTCGACGACGCTTCCGGCCCCTGGCGGTTGCAACGCGTTCTGATCGATTGTCCCGCGATCATTGCGATGCAAATTCCGATTGTGCATATCATCGAGCGGCCCCACTACCGGCTCGAAGCCCGAGATCTCGCCACGTGGATCGACCGGCAAGGAGAATCTGTCTGGTGGAGCATTGATGGCGACCACCTGCTGGCGGGTCAGGTGCATTCTCCTTGCCCACCCGAGGAGCTTTCGGCGGCGTTGCGGTCGATCGACAGGCCGTTGCGGGTCGACGACCCGGATGATCTGGCGCGCGGCGAAACCCTGCGCGCCGATGACGTCGATCGCGCCATAACGGTCGATCGACTAGGTTTCCGCCAATTATACCTGAATTGGGAGGGCGGTGAGTCGGACTGGCTTCTTTGGGAAGATGAAGAGCTTCTCCAAAGTGAAAGCTAGAGCGAGCGTTTGAGAACGACAGTCCTCTTTCCAGTGAGATTGACGCGTGCCTGGTAAACCGGTCGACTTGCACAAAATGGTTCGGGAGGTGCTTGCGCACACTTCGCCTCTGGTGGCAGCGGCCGATCGACCACTGGTCCATTTCGAAGACGCATCAACCGAGGCTTTCGCTCTCATCAAGTACGTTGGCCGACGAATCCGTAGGCAGGGCGTTTATCCAGAGGTTTATGACCGGCAAATGGGCCATCTGCGACAACTTGTGCTCGCTGAGCTACTCCAAGCATTCGAGCGGTTTCTCAAAGAGATCGCTGCTGTCTGCATCGACTTCCTGGCCCCCTATGTGGCGGACGACAGATTCGACGAATTCTTGCCAAAGACCGGTGGCCACATTGCGGCCTTTGTGAACGCGCAATCCATCGGGAAGGCGCTGTGCGAGTCGGACACATGGCTGAGGCACGAAACCATCAACCGGCGTTTTCGCAGGCTCCTGAAGTTCCCGTTTGGTGAGCCCTGGGAGTTTCTGTTCCCCGAAGGCAATCAACCACCCGCGACAGAGCAAGAGCGGGCGAAAACGCTGGCCGTTCTCTGGCAATTGCGACACTGCTGTGCGCATAATCTAGGCGTGATGACGGCCTCGGATTCGATGAAGTTTCGCATGCTTGTCGGCGCTCCGGTCGCGGCCAATTGTCGACTATCTCCGTCAACGGACGACCTCCGCTTCGTCAGCGACTTCTTGTCTGAAACGGCGCAAAACACCAATCAGCGAATCGGCCAGCGGCTGGCGCTCGTCCTTGAGCACTTCCACCTGGCGGATGCCTCTTTGTTCGACGGTCAATTAAAGGCCAACGAAGTTTCGCAACGGTTTGTTTTTTCAGTTACCATCAACGGGCACGTGGGGGTGCGGTAATGCGCTACTTGCTGGTCGTCGTCATCGCCTGTGCTCCGCTCGCCGCACTGACCGGTTGGAGCTTCTGGCAGGCCGCCCGCGGCGCGGCGGGGTCGGGTGGCGTCGGCAGCCCGGCCGACACCGCCGAGATGGTCAAGCGGGCCAACGCCTTGGCCGGCCAGGCCAAACTCGGTTCAACCTTCGCCAGCCAGTTGGCCCAGGCCGATCTGCTCGAGGCCGGTGGGCCATCGCTCGACGATCCGGACGATGCGAAGCTTAAGGCCGCCGCCGAAGCGTGGAACCATTCGCGCCAGGCGCGGCAACTGGCGTCGAAATATGCCAAGGCCGCCGCCATCCATATCGCTGACGATGCGCCCTCGGCCGCGCGGCGCCGCGAGGTTGAAGCGGCCGTCAGCCGATTGCGCGAGTTCGTTTCCACCGAACGGCAAAACTACGTGGGCCAGGTCGATGGGGCAGACGAGTTGTTCGCCATGCTCGATCGCCGCATTCACCAGTTGGAGGCCGAAATCGACGGCTACAAACGAAAAGACCAAATGGCCGCAGCGCTGGCCGCGGTGAAAAACGACCTCGATCAAGGACGCTACGAGGCTTGTTTGAAGCGGCTCAACGGTGATCCTTTGGCGGGGGCGTCGGATGCGGACCTCGTCGACGAGCTGCAAAAACTGCGAAAGCGGGCCGAATATCGTCGTGCCTGGGAAGACCTGATGGCCGTCAGCGCCGCTTCCGACGGCAGCCGCGATTCATATAACCAGATCGAAGCCTTTCTGCGGCGCTACCCCGACCCGCCGACGCCGGCCGAGCGCGACATGCAGACCCAAATCGAGCAGAGCCGCGACCACTTGAAGAGCGAAATGTCGGTCCACCTCTTGGACCAGGCCCGCGATCTCGATACGCTGCTGGTCGAGGCGTCGCAGATCGTCTCCAACGCCCGCATTGAAGCATCCGTCAAGCAACAGGCCCGGCATCAAGTGACCGAGTGGCTGGCGAACCATTTGCCGAAGATCGAACCGCCCGCATTTCTGCTGGGCAAGCAGGAGGCCGTCACCAAGAACGGGCAGCGCAAGATTGGCATCTTTTTCCTGCCGCCGGGCGCCGAGCAATATCGTTTTTGGGCCGAGCGCCGCGACCGCAGCGATCGGCCGCGTGGCGACGAGCAATTCGCGCGAGGCTCCTTCGAGCAAGAGCCGGCCACGCCGCAATACATCGTCTGGGCCCAACAATACAATCAATGCCTGGAGACGGTGCTGGGCGAAGGCGCCGCTCGCAGCGACTGGCAACAGTTCGCCGACGACTGCGACACGCGGCAGCAGCAGCTTGCCGCCTATCGCCAGCGATGGGGCGTCGACGACGAGCCGGATCGCTCGTGCCGCGAGTGGTCGTTTCGCGACGCGGCCGGCATCGCCCGCAACGTCTTGAAGCGGTGGACACAGTACGAGCGGATTCTGGGACGATAGAATTCTGGATTTTCGATTCTCGATTTTGAATTGATGACTGTTGGTCAACCGCGCACTGTTATCCTGTAATCCAAAATCGAAAATCCAAAATCCAAAATCCCAACCACTACTTTTCCAATACCCAAGGATCCTCCCATGCCTTACACACAAGAGATCAGTCGTGCCCGAAAAGCGTGTTTCCTGTTCCTGCTCGACCAGTCGTTCTCGATGGAGGAGCCGCTGGGCAATTCCGACAAGCTGAAGAAAGACGAGCTGGCCACGGCCCTCAACGCCTGGCTGCAAAACATGACCATCCGGGCCAGCGGCGACACGGGCATCAAAGACTGGATGGACGTGGGCGTGATCGGCTACCGCACCGACGAGCAGGGCAATCCGATTCTCGAATCGGCCTTGCAAGGGGCGTTGGCCGGCCGCGGTGACCTGGTTTCGATCAAAGACATCGGCGAAAACCCGCTGCGCATCGACCAGAAGCAGCAGCAGCTTCCCGACGACGAGACGGGCGAGATGATCTCGATCGCGGCGGAGATGCCCATCTGGGTCGATCCCAAGGCCCAGGGCGGCACACCGATGTGCAACGTGCTGCACCACTGCTACGAGGTGTTGGACGGCTGGATCAAAGACCACCAATCGAGCTTTCCGCCGATCGTGATCAACATCACCGACGGCGAATCGCAAGACGGCGACCCGATTCCCTACGCCGACGCCGTGAAAGACCTGGCCACCGAAGACGGCAACGTGCTGCTCTTCAACTGCCACTTGTCGATGACGGCGGCCGACCCGTTCATGTTCCCGGCCAGCAACGAGATTTTGCCCGACGATTTGGCCCGCGTGCTGTTCGACATGTCGAGCGCGGTGCCCGAAACGATTTTCAATCGCGCCGTGGCCGAAGGCTTTGAGTTGAAGCCGAACGCCCGCGGCATGGCCTTCAACGCCGACATGGTGGCGCTGCTCAAGTTCTTGGATATGGGCACGCGTGCGGCGGCGCCGGGGAACCTGCGGTAGGACCATGACCGAATACACAGCGATCTAGGAGCGGGGCGATCGCAATTGCTTCACTGCGTTATGTCCACGAATCCCGTTTTCAACGCTCCCACCGACCGCGGCGCGGCGCCGCTGGACTTCGATCCGCACGAAGCGGCCGCGTTTCTGACCGCCGCAGATAAACGCCTGGGCCGCATCATCGAGCGGGCAGGCCCCTTCACGCTGCGGCCGGAAAAAATACAAAGCCCGTTTCAATCGCTGCTGAAAGCGATCGTCTATCAGCAGCTTTCGGGCAAGGCCGCCGCCACGATCCTGGGCCGCGTGCAGGCCATCAGCCCGCATCGGCGAGGCATTCAGCCGCAAGCGGTTCTCGATGCGCCCGACGAAGTGCTGAGGCAGGCGGGCATGTCGCGGGCGAAAGTTCTGGCCGTCAAAGACCTGGCGGCCAAAACGCTCGACGGCACGGTGCCCACGCTGGCCCGGCTAAAGAAAATGAACGACGACGAGATCGTCGCTCATTTGACGAGCGTCCGCGGCGTGGGGCGATGGACGGTCGAGATGCTGCTGATTTTCCGCCTGGGCCGGCCCGACGTGCTGCCCCTGGCCGATTGGGGAATTCGCCGCGGTTTTATGTTAACCTATCGTCAGCAGGAAATGCCGTCGCCGGGCGAGCTGTTGCGCCGCGGCGAGCGCTGGCGTCCGTTTCGGTCGGTGGCAAGCTGGTATCTGTGGCGGTCGGTCGATTTGCACCGCCGCGCGGCAATGGTCTTGCCCGACTGAGTGAAAGCGAAAAGGCGATATGACTCGATGTTTGCGGTTACCCTTGTTGCTCCTGTTCTGCTGCGTCCGAACCGCCAGCGCCGCCGACGACTGGCTGGGCGAAACGGTGATCGTCAAGGAGACCGCCCGGCCGCAGGTCGGCAACAAGCGGTACGAATGGAATGAGGCTCCCATTCCGGCCATCGTGCAAAAGGTCAACGGAGATTGGCTTTGGGTAGGCACGGTGTGGGTCAAGCAAGACGAGGTGCTGCGGCTCGACGACGCACCGGCGTATTTCACCGGGTTGATCGACAAGGGCACGAACAACGTCGTCGGGTATGCGCTTCGTGGCGTGAGTTGGCTGGTCAAGCACGAGTTTGAGAACGCCATCAAAGATCTGACCGAGGCGATTCGTTTGGAACCTGCCAACACGTCGTTTTATACACTGCGCGGCAAGGCCTATTACGCCAAACGCAATTTCGACCAGGCACTGGCCGATTTCAACGAG
>DATLUO010000018.1 GCA_035533075.1 Pirellulales bacterium
TACGTCAAAAGGCCTGGTCGTAACTTTTTTTTCGCGCGCGTGCCGCGCGGTGGACACCTTGCCGCGTCGCCCGGCGAGGTGAGAATCGTAGCGAGCGGGTGTTCGGCGAACGGTTGCCGACTCAGCCGGGATCGCCTGGGCGCGCGGCCGCGCGAAGTGGCCCGCTCGACCGCGGAAACCCCGCCGAAATCCCCGGCGCGACCTGCGGAAGATAGGTTTTAAGTGTGGTGGCGATCCTATTATCGAACGCGAAACCATCGGCGCATTTAATCGGGCGCAGCCGTGCTGAAGCCATCCGCGGTGGCGCATGCTATTCGTGGGACACTGGTAACTGCCCTAATTTTGGCGCCGTTGAAGGCGGATGCCCGGCATCGCCTTGTGACGTTGCACCGATCGACGACGGTAGCGATACAATGGGCTACTGGTGCGGCGTTTCACAGGTTTACTCGCTTGACGGGAACATGCAGAGCATGCTAACCGCATTTGACGATATTTTTCCGGGCAATACAGATTGGGATCCGGCGCCTCCCTTTTTGTGCGGCAACTTTTATGCTTGCAACCAGACCCCGCCAACCGCGACAAGCACCAGTTGCCAACCCGACCCGCTTGGCATAGCGATGATGTGTGCCAACAACGGAACCGTTACCCCCTATACCATGAATACGTTCGACCCCGATGGGTTCTCGCCAACATGCAACATTGGCATTGCACGCCTCCAACGGTTGGACAAACGTACTCTTGCTGTCGCGCGCGCGAACGGCATTTTCTTTACATTGGCCCCCACGCTGGATTGATCGGGAGAGACGAAAATGGTTTGCAGCCGCCGCAGGCGACTAGTACTAGTAGTGTGTGTGTGTCTCGCCGTTTGCCTGTCTGCGCGGCCAGCCAGGGCGGATTCGCGGGATCGCACCGAGCGAGTCAAGTTTCTAATGACGGGATTGCGCGACGGCCGTGAACGCCTTCGGCAAGGTATTGTGCGCATCCGCGGTTCCAAATTCGAGCATGCCTACAGGCAGGAGCCGCTGCGCGGCGAGGTCACACAATTCTACGCGTTTGACTACGACGCGCTGCTGCTGCGCTACGAACGCGCGGAGCCACGCCGATCGTTTGTGCCGACGGAGGCCAAACCTGGCGACAAGCCGAGCATGCCTCGAATCGGTGTTACGCCAACCGAAGATCTGGTGACGAATAGGATCTACTACCGACGTCCCGGCCTTAGCGTGCAGTATATGACCGGCGGAAACAAGATCGCGATTAACGCTGAGGATGCAAGTCGCCCGATATGCTCCGCGTTCGACGTCCGCGCAGTCGGCCTGCTTTACTTGCAGAGTTACCACCGCCAGAACACATTTGAAGAGATTTTCGAGAGCTTTAATAGGTACGCGGCCGACGAGCTAGTTGACGAGGGGAACGGTGTTTTCCGCGTTCAGTGGACCATTGGTACCGGCGATTCTTTTCCGCATCACCGCCGCACGCTATGGATCGATCGCGCCAAAGGCTTTAGCCCAATCAGGCTTGAACTACGGGAGCATCCTTACGGAGTGCCGCCCACGGAGCCGTGGGGAGAGCCTTATTGCAAAAGCGAAGCGACATGGGCCGAGGTATCGGGCGTCTGGGTGCCCGAGACGTTCCGTATTTCGGACGGCCCCGACGATCCGAACCGCGATGCTGCCCATCGCATGTCGAGCCGGTTTGAGCACAAGTTTGAGTGGGAGTCCGTCAATGAGCTACTGCCCGACGCATTGTTTGAGGTCGATTCACTCAATCCGCCCGAAGGCTGCCTCGTTGTCGACTGGCGTGGGCAGCGGCCTGTGGTGGAACGTGTCATAGGAGCGCCGAATTCACCAATAGTTGGAGAACTGCCTAGCAGAACCCGCGAACAGCCGCCGCCTCCGGTGGCGGGCCTGACAAAGTGGTTTTTTATAGTTAACGTCATACTGCTGGCGGCGGTGGCACTCGTTGTAGGTCTGCGAATGCTGACACGCCGCGCCGGCAGGCGGGGGTAGGCGACGACGGAGGCCCGCGTGGGGCACCAGAAAAAGGCGCGGGCGTGGAACGAGCAGGGAAAAGCGCCATGAGCGTGTCCGTGTCGCACAGATGCGTTCTTGCGATATTGTGCGGTATGCACTTGGTGCTTCTTATCGGGGCGGCGACAAGCGAGGGCCCGACGCGACCGGAGCCCGCCCATCTTGCCGCGGGCAACAGCCATTGGCGGTTCGCCGACTTCAGCCTCTATCGCGTCAACCCACCGCTGGTCCGCATGGTTGCGGCGCTGCCAGTTCTTCTGGCCGGCACAAGAGACGACTGGTCGTCGTTCAGCACGTCGTCCAATTCGCGAGCGGAGTTTGCCGTCGGCAGAGACTTTGTCGCGGCCAATGGTCCGCGAACGCTGAGGCTCATGATTCTGGCGCGAATGGCTTGCATCCCTTTTTGCCTCGTCGGCGCTTACATCTGCTATTGCTGGGGAGCGAGCTCTACGGCGGCACGCCGGGATTGGTTGCGACGGCGCTTTGGTGTTTTTGCCCAATCGTATTGGGGCACGGAGCGCTCGTCACGCCGGATGTGGCGGCCGCCAGCATGGGCGTCGCCGCATGCTATCTGTTTTGGCGCTGGCTGGGCGAGCCGACGTGGTCTTGGGCTCTCGCGGCCGGTGGGGGACTGGGCCTGGCGGAGTTGACCAAGTTCACCTGGCTGATTCTGTTCGCGGCCTGGCCGCTGACCGCCCTGATTGTAGCAGCGATCCGGTCTTTCAGCGGGTTGCGGGCCGCCGGCAAAAGCCCAACCGACGCCGCGATGATTGCGACGTTTCAGCGGCCGGTTTCGACGGCGGCGCAGCTCGCAGCAATGTTATCGCTGGCCGTGTTCGTCATCAACGTCGGCTATGGATTCAGCGGCTCGTGTGGGCGCCTTGGCGATCAGCGTTTCGTCAGCCGTCTGTTCAAGGGTTCGGAGGAAGGCCGCGACGAGCGCGATTACGGCCGCCATAACCGTTTCGCGGGCACCTGGCTGAAGTCGGCGCGCATTCCACTGCCGGGCGATTACGTGCTCGGCATCGACGTGCAGCGGCGCGACTTCGAAGCCGCCATGCCGACGTTCTTCCGCGGCGCTTGGCGCGAGTCGGCGCCCTGGTACGCATACTTATACGGCCTGGCGATCAAGCTGCCGCTGGGAACCTTGTGCGTATTGATCCTGGCCGCGGTTGACCGCCTTGTGCGGCGCGGCGGCGCCCGCGATGAATTCGTGCTGCTGTTTCCGGCATTGGTGCTGCTGGCAGTGGCATGCGGCCACACCGGGTTGAACAGCCAGGTGCGATACGTTTTGCCCGCCTTGCCGTTCCTCTTCATCTGGGCCGCCAAATCGGCGCGCGGCTTCGCAGTCGGGCGCCGCCGTATCGCCTGGCTTGCCGCGTTCGCGCTGGCGTGGTCCGTCGCGGCGACGCTTTATAACCATCCGCATCACCTCTCGTACTTCAATGAATTGTGCCGCTGGCCGAGAACCGCTCCGCCGCCGCTCCTCGACAGCAACCTCGATTGGGGCCAGGATCTCGTGTACTTGCGCGAATGGTCGAAACGCCACCCGGAGACGCGACCCTTGCGAGTGGCGTGCTATGCCAGCTTCGAACCCGCCGACCTTGGAATTGACTGCTTGCCGGCCGCCGACGTTTGCGATGGTCAGCCGGGCGAAAACCAGCCTCCCGGTGGCTGGTATGCCTTGAGCCTCGGAGAATTGTGGGGCAGGGGTGGCCGCTTTGCCTATTTCCGCCGCCTCGAACCGGTCGCCGTGGTGGGAACGACGATCCACATCTACCACCTCACCCGCGACGAGAAGTGAGAACACGCGTCACGGTCTTCGTCGAGAAACGATCGCCGGGACTTGTGGAGCTTGCCACGCGCTTTAGAATAGTTGGCTTACCGTGTCGGAACGAGCTTGCGCTGTTCGCTCAAGGTAGGGTGGGACCAGCGAGCTTGCGAGCGCCGGCCCACCAACAACGAGGGAGAGAGGGAGGGAAGGAGAGAGGGAGAGCATGGCGAGGCGCGTTGCGCTGTAATTTCTCTCCCTCGCTCCCTCTCTCTGTCGCTCCCTCTCCAATCGGTGGGCCGGCGCTCGCAAGCTCGCTGACCGCACGTTACGATGGCGATGCCCCGGCGCGTCGAACCGGGGCATCGCTTGGCCGCATCGCGGTTTGGAGGGATCGGCGTCAACCTTTGCCAAGCTCTGTCCCAGCCGCCGCCCATCAGCCGCCACTTTTCATTGGCCTCACACCTCGACGGCGGCAAATCTTGGCACGACGGGCGAAACGTAACCCAGGGGCTTCACCGCCAGCAGCGGCCGCTGGCTGGTGTGCAAGATGTTTTCGGCCGTGTTGCCAATCAATAGCCCGGCCACGCCCGCACGGCCCAACGTGCCCATCACGATCAAACCCGCGTCGATCTGCTCGGCTGTGGCCAGCGTGCGGGGCACGACTTCGCCCCACTCCGCGTGCAGCGCCGGTTCGACCGGCAGGGCCGACTCTTTCACAAACGTTTGCAGTCGCGCGACCGACTCGTGACGCCCCCGCTGGCGGGCCAGGTCGAGATCGTCTTCGGGCATGAAATCGAGATAGTACGAATGTTCCGGCGCGAAAACGTGCAGCACGTGCAGCTCGGCATGAAACTGCGCGGCCAGGGCCGCGGCCAGCCGCAACGACTCGTGGCCCACATCCGAGAAGTCGATCGGCGCCAAGATGGCGTCCAGCGTGCTTTTTGCCTCCGGCTTGACGACCCACACCGGGCAAGGACACTTGCGGACCAGCTTCGACGAGGTGCTGCCGACCAACATCCTGGAAATGGCCGAGCGGCCCCGCGTGCCCACCATCACCAGGTCGTGCCCTTCCTCGAGGACGGCATGGATGATCTCGATGAAAGGCGTCCCCCACAGCGTCTGGCAACTGATCTCGACGCCTTGGCCGCGATAGGGCTCCACGGCCTCGCGCAAGTGCTGCTCGGCGGTGGCCTGCAATTGCTCTTCGATTTCGGCGACGCCCTCCGACGGCTGCCATGCGGCCATGATTGCATCCGGCCCCGGCGAAAAAGCGGCCGAGCCTTCCACCTGCGGAATGACGTGCATCACCGTGACCGCCGCGCCGAGGCGCTTCGCCATTGTCACGGCTTGGGCCAAAGCGACGGACGCCGTCTCGGAGAAATCAATCGGAACAAGAATCTTGTGAAAGAAGGACGTCGCATTCACGGTCCACCTCCGCCTGTTCGTCTGAGGATTTACCACCTATATTTTAGGCGTGCCTCAAGCAGGCGGATATGACGCGCGCTAGGCAGGCGGGCTAACCTGACGGCGTCGTCGTCTTGGGCTGGAATCTCAATCAGAGAGGTGGTTAATGGCAGTACAAGCAATTGCGATGGCGAACGTCCAGACGTATTTGAACCGCATCGATCAGTTGTACGCCGACGTGCGGAATTGGATGGCGGCGTTGGAACCAAGTGCTCGGTTTTCTGAATCCGAAATCGAGCTCGCGGAGCAAGCAACGGGAGCCTACAAGGCGAAGCGCCTGGAAATCACGCGACCAGCTCGGCATTCGCTGAGCCTCATTCCGCGCGGGCGCTACATGGTCGGAGCGGAAGGGCGGGTCGACGTGCATGGTTGGTTGGGGCGTGAAATCTTGGTGTGGGTGCGAGCCGATGCACCGGCGCTCGGCTTTCGATTCATGGAGGGAAACGGCGGAGCGCCGGAGGAACTCTATGGGCCTCCCATGTTTCCGGGGGTCGCGGAGGGCTGGGCATGGGACGACGAGGCTGGCGGAGAACTGCTGCATCTCGACCTGACCGTCTTCCGGGACCGGATTCTGAATAGCATCGGTGATGCCTAATCCGCTCGAACCAATCTGGGATGCACACCAAACGGCCGGGGCGGCCCTTAAGGTTGTAACACGTTGCGTGAAGGTTGCTGGAATTGACCGCGCCAGGGCGTTTTCAAATACGCTTTTCCGCGGTATGACGGATCAGCAGTGCCTTGACTTGATTGATACTGCACAGGCAGAGATCGATGACTCGGCGGTTTTGTCTCTGTACGCGAGTTTCGAGGCGATTTTGCGGCAGCACGTCGTGCAGCAGGCGTATCACCTTCACGGAGCGCAACACCCGACACAGGACTTCGGCGTCGCGCTCGCCGGCTTGTTCTCGGAAAGTTGCGATCGCATACGGATGGATGATCTGGCGAACTTGTTCGTTTCGGCGGCTGGCCAGCCGTTGGTCGCCCAGGTCGGCAACATACGCACCTACCGGCACTGGCTCGCCCACGGGCGTGGGTGGACGCAACCGCCGACGGTCACGCCGAGGTTTGCCTACCAGACGCTGACGGCATTCTTGCAGGCGTCCAGACTCATTTGAACGACCCTTAGTCGAACGCCCACTCGCTCACCCGACTAGATCAATCCGATGGCTCAACAGTCGATATGCGGGATTTGGTTTGTCAACGACGGCGGCCCTTTAATCGTTTTGCCTCGCGAGTTGCTTGGCTACTGGCAAGGCGATACGGCCGTTCCGGGGCGCGGTGGATCTTCTGTCGGCTCAGACTACAAGAGGGCATGCGAAGCAGTTCACCCTGCGGCGCTCCTCACCGTTGGACCGGGCTTCGGGCTCGTAATCGGCGCTCAGGATCATATCGGAACCGCGAACTGGCTGGTTCTCACTGACCAGCCGGTCGCCGCATTGGTGGGGTGGAGTTATGGCGATGATGACTCGGAGGCCATGGTCATCGAACTGCTTCGCAAAGAGGCTTTGCCTTGGCGACGGCTACCATGCACGATTGCGCTATCACACGGCGACGTCGTGTTGTTTCATGCAGCTTCTCGGGGCGAAGAGTTACGGGAGCTTTCTTCAGCGGACGGCTATGCGGTCATCGGTGGCTGCGTTCCATTACGGTTAGATCCGGGCCACTACATGCTGGAAGTGCTGGAGGCCGGGGGCAATCTCGATCACGACAGTTTCGGCTGCGTCATCTGTCGGTGGGTTCACGTCCAGCGGAGCGACTAATGTCGCCCCGCAGCGCACCGCGCCTGCAGCAGTGCGCTACCTCGACCGCCGCCCATGCGTCGTGCGATGCGGACGATATCCCTGCTTGCGGCCGCGGATGTGGTCGCCTTCGCGCTGTTCGCCCATTTCTTCGTTGGCGCGACGACGACGCCGGTCGAGCGCTTCCTTCGGCGGCTTATCCGGTATCAGGCAATCGCAGCCCGATCCGATCAGGTCTTGCCGTCCCGCCTGCTCCAAAGCTTTGCGGACCTCGAAATAATTCTCCGGCTTGAAGAACTGCAGCAAGGCCCGCTGCAGCTTGCGGTCGCGCAGATGCTTGGCGATGTAGACCGGCTTCTGCGTGAACGGGTCGAGGCCCGTGTGGTACATGCAGGCCGCAATGTCGAACGGGCTGGGAATAAAGTCCTGCACCTGGTCGGGCCGATAGCCGTTTCGCTTCAGGAAAATCGCCAACTCGATCATCGAATCGAGATCGCTGCCCGGATGGCTGGCGATGAAGTACGGAACGAGATACTGCTTCTTGCCGGCCGCGCGAGAGGCCTTTTTGAACTCGCGGTCGAAGCCCAAAAAGTCTTCTTGGCCCGGCTTCTTCATCAGGTCGAGCACTTTGGGGTCGACGTGTTCCGGGGCGACTTTCATATAGCCGCCGACGTGGTGCGTGGCCAGCTCGCGCATGTATTCGGGACTGCGGCGGGCCAGGTCCATGCGGATGCCGGAGGCCACGAACACTTTTTTGATGCCCGGCTCTTGGCGGGTCTTTTTCATCAGCTCGATGAGCGGCCCATGATCGGTGCCCAGCAGCTTGCAGATCGTCGGATGAACGCAGCTCAAGCGGCGGCAGCGGGCCTCGACCTCCGGCCGCGTGCAGCGCATCTGATACATGTTGGCTGTGGGGCCGCCGATGTCGCTCACCACGCCCGAAAACTTCGGATCGGCGGTCATCTCGCGGACTTCGGCCAGCACCGATTCCTGGCTGCGGCTCTGGATGATCCGGCCCTCGTGGGCCGTGATCGAGCAGAACGTGCAGCCGCCGAAGCAGCCGCGCATGATCTGCACCGAGTCTTTCACCACCTCAAAAGCCGGAACCGGCTCGTCGTTATAACTGGGATGCGGACGCCGCGTGTAAGGCAAGCCGTAGACGCGGTCCATCTCGGCTTCGCCCAGCGGCAGGGCCGGCGGATTGACGACCACCGCCTCGCGATCGTGATATTGCACCAGCCGCCGGGCATTGTGCGGATTGGTTTCGTTATGGGCGATCTTGGTGAGTTGCGCGAACGCCCGTTTGTCGGCGGCGACCTCTTCGTAACTCGGCAGCCTGATCGTGTTCTCGATGGGGGGCAATTCGCTGGCTCCCAGCCGATACACGACGCCGCGCAGCTCGCGCAAATCGCGCACGCTCTCGCCGCGGGCGAGCCGATGGGCGATTTCGACGATCGGCCGCTCGCCCATGCCGAACACGACCAGGTCGGCCTTGCAATCGAGGATGATCGAGCGGCGGACCTTGTCGCTCCAGTAATCGTAATGGGCCAACCGGCGGAGGCTGGCTTCGACCCCGCCCGCGACGACGGGCACGCCCTTATACGCCTCGCGTGCCCGTTGGCAATAGGCCAGCGTGGCCCGATCGGGCCGGCGGCCGATTTGCCCGCCGGGGCTGTAGGCGTCGTCGTTGCGCACTTTGCGGTTGGCGGTATAGTGGTTGATCATCGAGTCCATGTTGCCGGCGCTCACGGCGAAGAACAGCCGCGGTTTGCCGAACGTCCGCCAGGCCTCGCACGACCGCCAGTCGGGCTGACTGAGAATCGCCACGCGAAAGCCCTCGGCCTCCAACAGCCGTCCCAACAAGGCCATGGCGAAGCTGGGATGATCGACGTAGGCATCGCCCGTGACGAACACGACATCGACTTCATTCCAGCCGCGGGCCAGCATCTCCTCTGGCGACATCGGCAGCGGCCGCGTCGCCCGGCGCGCAGCGGGAGCCTGACCGACGATCGGCAGGCTGAGCGAATCGAGTTGGCGAGGGGCGTTCATGGACAGGACGGCGGACAACGGGACCGTGGAAGAATGAACCTATTGTATCTGTCGCGTCCGGCGGGCGTCAGTCGGAACTACTCCGCGATGATCTTGTTGCCGAACAGAAGCTGATCGACGTCGGCCAGGCGGAACTCGCGCCGCTTGCCGATGCTCTCGTTGACGAGCCGCATTAGGGCCTCGGCTTCGATGAACACGACGCCGCGGATCGGCGTGCCGGTCATGAATTTCGCGAGCTTGTCCAGATCGTCGTGACGGAAGCCGCGACGCGCGGAGAGCAGCTCGGCCCAGGAGAGTATAAGGCATGCGCGGCGCGGAAAGAATACGGCGGAGGTCTTGGGTCTTGGGTCTTGGGTCTTCGCGGCGCGGCGCGGCTGGAACAAGCCAAGCCAGCGGCGTGATAGGATGCTGTCCGACTCTTGATCCGTGCCCATCCGTTTTATCCGTGGTTTTTCCCTCTTTTACGGCCATGCTGGCGTGCCTAAGAATTGAGCAGCGGGGCCGCGCGGGGTCCAACGCGGCACCTCGGCGCACGGCTTTTGCAAATTTGCAATAGCCGGTCAAAGACGGCGTTTTTTATCATCTCATACCTAATTGGAGGGGCAATCCGCGCGACTGCCTAATCTGTACGCATGCGGCTAATTTTGTGCATATATATTAGGCAATCGTGGATAAAGATGAGGGGTGCGAGACGAGGGACCGGAATCAGCGAAGCGGTGGACGAGCGCATCGCGAGAGCCATGCAAGCCAATGGCCGTGCAAGATGAGCGATGAGCCATCGGGGTTGAACCGCGCTCCAAGGACGGATGACGGAAAGATTACCTGACAGAAAAGTGAGCCACCCAAGGGCACCTCGCTCGACGCCCGCGGTTCCCCATTTTTCTGCCAGGTAATTCTTCTGTCAGGATCCGCGGCCGAAAGGTTCCATCACGGCGGAGCGTGATGCCTATCCCGGCGCGCCGGCATGCCCAAGCCAGTCGGCGAGTAGAACCAGTGGAGACGGCAGAGAGCAGACGGTAAACGGGAAGTCAAATCGACGATCCGCGACGCCCTGTCCCTCATCGCTCATCCTTGATCGCGCATCCCCCCGACGGAACTACGAGATGATGAAATCCCTCGGGTTTTTCCCGTTTGTGCAAATTTGCACGAACGAGGAACGCTCTGTCGGGAACGCCCTCCGTGGCGTTCCGCGCGGCGGGGTCGGCGCCAACCCGCACGACCTCGGAATGCCGGCGCGCCGGGAGAGGGCGGTCCCTACGGAGCCGCGAGAGAGTTCCGCGCTTGTACAAGTCGGCGTCGACGTTTTCGCGCGTCGCCCTAAGCCGCTGGCCCCTACCAGCTTAGATGGCCCAGGCGGCGCGCTTGGTTTTTATTTTTCACAAGCAAATCAGCCCCCCACGTGGCCGCGGCACACGCCTTGTCGCAGCAGCGAGTGGCCCAAATCGCCGCGCGTGTCGATGCCCGGCTCGCCGCCCACCCCGAACATCCGCTGGCCCAAAGCCTGCGGCTGCGCTGCGCGCGGCGCTGGGAGACGCTGTGGGATGAGTCGATGGCCAGCTTCGCGCGGAGCCGCCAAAACCGTGAAACCAAGAAAGAACGCACCGCCCGACGCAGGGCCACGGCCGCTGGCGAGGCACTACCCGTGACCACCGTCGTCGAACAGACTGTTCGCGAACAGAACGGCGACCCGCGGTTTCTGAGCATCGCCCGACATTCCAAGTCAAGGTTGCTTGCCGCTGGCGGCCGGGCAAACTAAGTTAAGATGCTGACCACGTTTGGAGCTTGAAAAGAATGCGTATCCCCGTGCTTTGCCCGCTTGCGCTCATCGTCGCCGCGGTGTTCCTGGTTTCCGCCGGCGCGGCGGCCGAACCCGACCGCGGCGGCGTGTTGCCCCTCGGCGCCGACGGCAAACCGCTCAACCTCGGCTTCGAAACCGGCACGCTCCGCGACTGGAAAGCCGAAGGCGAGGCGTTCGCCGGGCAGCCGGTCGAAGGCGACACGGTCTTTGCCCGACGTGGCGACATGCGCAGCCAGCACGTCGGCCGGTTCTGGATCGGCACCTACGAACGGCGGCAAGACCCGCCGCAAGGCACGCTCGCCAGCGTCGCCTTCAAGGTCACGCACCCCTATTGCAGCTTCCTCGTGGCCGGCGGACCCCACCCGGAAACGTGCGTGCAGCTTGTTCGCAAAGACACGGGCAAGGTCGTCTATCAGACCAGCGGCGAAACCACCGAGGACCTCAAGCCGGTGACGGTCGATCTGCGCGATTACGTCGGCAAGGAGATTTTCATTCGCCTGGTCGATCGGCACAGCGGCGGTTGGGGGCACATCAACTTCGACGACTTTCGTTTTCACGACACCAAGCCCGCCTATCCCACCAGGCCGGCAGCGCAGCCGCCCGACGTGTTTGCCCACGCGGGGCTGAGTCCCGAAGAAGCGGCCAAGGCGATGACCGTGCCCGACGGGTTCAAGGTGACGCTGTTTGCCGGCGAGCCGGACGTGGTGCAGCCGATCACCCAGGCCATCGACGACCGCGGCCGGCTGTGGGTGGCCGAGGCCTATTCCTATCCGCATCGCGTGCCGGAGGCGGAAGCCCATGACCGCATCTTGATCTTCGAAGATGAAGACGGCGACGGCCATTTCGACCGCCGCAAGGTGTTCATCGACAAGCTGAATCTGGTGAGCGGGCTGGAAGTGGGTTTTGGCGGCGTGTGGGTCGGCATGGCGCCGTACTTCCTGTTCATCCCCGACCGCGATGGCGACGACGTGCCCGATGCCAAGCCGCAAGTGCTGCTCGACGGCTGGGGATCGCACGATACGCACGAGACGCTGAACTCGTTTATTTGGGGTCCGGACGGTTGGCTGTATGGCTGCCACGGCGTGTTCACGCACTCGCGGGTCGGCAAGCCCGGCACGCCCGACGCGGAGCGGACGCCGATCAACGCCGGGCTGTGGCGTTATCATCCGACCAAGCACCGCTTCGAGGTGTTCGCCCACGGCACGAGCAATCCTTGGGGCGTCGACTTCAACGATCAGGGCCAGGCGTTTCTCACGGCCTGCGTCATTCCGCATCTCTACCATATGATCCAGGGCGGGCGTTATCAGCGGCAGGCCGGCACGCACTTCAATCCTTACACCTACAGCGACATTCAGACGATCGCCCTGCACCGGCACTGGATCGGCGACTTGCCGCATTCCGGCAACAACCGCTCCCACGCGGCGGGCGGTGGGCATGCCCATGCCGGGGCGATGATCTATCTGGGCGGAAGCTGGCCGGCCGAATATCGCAACCAGCTTTTCATGAACAACATCCACGGCGCCCGGCTGAATGAAGACCGGCTCGCGGCGAAAGGTTCGGGCTACGTCGGCGACCGCGCTCCCGATTTTTTGCTGGCCAACGACCTGTGGTCGCAGATATTGAACTTGCAATACGGCCCCGACGGGCAAATGTTCATGATCGACTGGTACGACGCCAATCAGTGTCATCACGGCAACGCCGCCGGGCACGATCGCACCAACGGCCGCATCTTCAAAGTCAGCTATCGGAACGCAAAGCCGGTGAAGGTCGATCTGCGCGCGAAGAGCGACGAAGAGTTGATCGAGCTGCTGCTGAACGAAAACGATTGGTATGTCCGCCATGCGAGGCGACTTTTGCAAGAGCGGGGCGTCAATCCGGCACTGCACGAGACGCTGGCGAAGATGGCCTTCGAGCACGCTGACCCGACGCGGCGGCTGCGCGGCTTATGGGCCCTACACGCATTCGGCGGACTGAACGAAGAACGAATCTTACGCGGGCTGACGAATGACAACCCTTATGTTCGCGGATGGACCATTCAGCTTGCCTTGGAAGACCGCAAGCCCTCGCCCGCCACGTTGGCAAAGCTCGCGGGCCTGGCCCAGAGCGATCCGTCGCCGATCGTGCGGCTGTATTTGGCGTCGGCGGCCGACCGGTTGTCGCTTGACCAGCGGGCACCGATCGTTCTGGGCTTGGTGGCGCATGGCGAGGACGCCGGCGACCACAATTTGCCGCTCATGTATTGGTACGCCGCCGAGCCGCTGGTCGAGTGGAATCCAGCGGAAGCCGCGACAATGCTCGATCGCGCGCGGGTGTCCTTGGTTCGTCAATATCTTGCTCGCCGGCTGGCGCAGTTCGCTTCGCCTGAAGCGCTGGCGATTCTGGTGAAGCGGCTCGGGGTAGAGAACGTTGGCTCGCAAAGAGAACTGCTGGAGCAATTCAACGTGGGCCTGCAAGGGAAGCGGCAACTCTCTATGCCGGACGGTTGGAACGATGTTTATGAGCGATTGTTGAAAACAGGCGATGCGCAGATTTCCTCGTTGGCCACCGCCATTGCCCTGACGTTCGGCGACCAACGGGCGTTCGGCCGGCTGGAGCAGACGCTGAGCGATGCCAAATCGAGCAACACGGCACGGCAGGAGGCACTGGCGGCGCTGGTCAAAGAGCGCGATGCGAACCTGCCGCCGATATTGCACCGCCTGCTCGACGACGCCGCGATGCGGCGGCCGGCCATTCGCGCCTTGGCCGCCTTCGCCGATCCGCATACGGCCAACCTGCTGCTCAAGATGTACGCGGGCTTGAATGCCGACGAAAAGCCCGACGCCCTGGCGACGCTCGTCTCGCGCAGCGACTATGCCGCGGACTTGCTGCGGGCGGTCGGCGAAAACCGCGTGGCCCGCGCCGATCTTTCGGGCGAACTGGTCCGTCAGATTCGCAACCTGAAAGACAAGCGGCTCGATGAAGAGATCAACAAGGTTTGGGGCACGGTCAACGACACGCCCGAAGAGCGGCGCAAGCTGATGGAGCATTACAAGGCGCTGGCGAGCAAGCCCGGCACGCCGCCTGACGCGATGCTCGGCCGGGCGTTGTTCGCTAAAACCTGCCAGCAATGTCACACGCTGTTTGTCGTCGGCGGCAAGGTCGGTCCCGACATCACCGGCTCGAACCGCGCCAATCTCGATTACCTCGTCAGCAACCTGGTCGATCCCAGCGCGCTGATCGGCAAAGATTATCAGGCGACGGTCATCCAGATGAGCGACGGCCGCACGTTGACGGGCATCGTGCGCAACGAAAACCAGGACTCGCTCGAGCTGGCCTTGGCCAACGAAACGGTCACGGTGCTCAAGAGCGATATTGAAGAGCGCGAGCTCAGCGCCAAGTCGATGATGCCCGACGACCAGCTCAAGCCGTTCAGCGACCACCAGGTCCGCTCACTGGTCGCCTATCTGTCCAGCCCATCGCAGACGCCGATGCTGGCGACGGCCGAGAACGTCTCGTTGTTTTTCAACGGCCGCGACCTGACCGGCTGGCGAGGCAACGAAGAACTGTGGAGCGTGGACGAGGGCGAAATCGTAGGGAAAACGACGGGCCTGGCCCGCAATGAGTTTCTCGTCAGCGACCTGGCGGCCGGCGATTTCCACTTGTCGTTGGACGTGAAGCTGGTCGGCAATGCCGGCAACAGCGGCATTCAATTCCGCAGCGAGGCGCTGGATGGCGGCGAGGTGAAAGGTTATCAGGCCGACGTCGGCGCCGGCTGGTGGGGCAAGCTTTACGAAGAGAACGGCCGCGGCTTGCTCTGGGACAAATCGGGCGAGGCGCACGTCAAGCCCGGCGAGTGGAACCAATACGAGATTGTGGCGGAAGGCGGCAAGATCATCACGCGCATCAACGGCCAGGATTGCGTCGAACTCGACGATCCCGCCGGCGGCAAGCGCGGCGTGTTTGCTTTGCAGCTTCATTCCGGCGGGGCGACCGAAGTGCGCTTCCGCAATTTGAAGCTGGAGCTTTTGCCGCCCACCACGGCCACGGACTCCGCCGCCGCCGGGCAATGACCTTACGCCGATTGTCGATCGGCAATATCCATGAGTTGGCTGACGCTGCTGCTGTCGAAAAGCTTCACGTCACCCTCGGTGCTGATATAGACCGCCACTGCTCCGCCATGTGCCAGTGCCTCTGGATGCTCGACCACGAAACGGTCGCCGCTGACCAGTTCCACCTCGAATGGCTTGAACGGTCGGCGGCGGATGAAAGCCTGCAAGCTCTTTTTGAAGTTCGCTTCGGTCATACAGATACAGCGATTATCGGCCAAGATTCTACATGTTAGTCATTAGCCCGCACCCCAAACAGTTTGCGCGCGCTCAATTTGGATTTCTCGACCAATGCACGGAATTTTGGATTCGACTCCAGCAATTCGTCCGTCAATTCATCGTCTTCCTGTGGATCGAGCGCACGAATTGCCAACCGTCGTTGATCGGGCAACTCGACGACCACCGTTTCGCCCGACTCGCAACACTCAGTCAGCGTCTCCGTTAGTTTCGCTTCCAGGAGGCTTAAGGAGATCGTTTTGATGGACATGGAATTCTTCTCCTTCGACAATCAGTTTGTTTCCGACCTATCGCCCCACCACCAAAATGATGACTTCATCGCCCTCAACATTATACAGCGCTCGAAGATCACCCGCTCGCAGTTCAAACTCGGCAAAAGGGTTCGGTCTCAGCCGCTTGATCGCCTTTGTAGCCGTATTTGGCTGGTGTTGAAGCCGCGTCAGCACCGCGTTTTCCAGTAGTCGCTGAGCGCGTGCCGGCAACGCACGGAACTGCGCGTCGGCGACTTCGGTAATCGTAATCTTGTAGGGCATGCGTCAGGAACCCCGGCGAATCTACGCGAAGATTACATGCCGTTTCAAAAACTCCTCCACCGCCCGATAAAAATGCTCGATCGTCTCCCGCTTTCGCCAGCCGTGGCCTTCGTCGTCGTAGACGTGGTAGATGTGCGGAGTGCCGTTGCGGCGCAGGGCCTCGACGATCGACTCGGCCTGGTCCTTCGGCACCACCGTGTCGATGCCGCCCTGAAACACCGCCAACGGACGGCGGATCTTTGCGGCGTGAAACACGGGCGAACGCTCGCGATAAACGGCCGCCGCTTCGGGCAACGGCCCCAACATCGAATCGAGATAGCGGCTCTCGAACTTGTGCGTGTCCGAGGCCAGGCTGAACTGGTTGGCCACGCCATACAGCGAGATGCCCGCTGTGAAGGCTTCCGGCTCGACGACCATCGTTTGCAATACGGTAAAACCGCCGGCGCTGCCGCCCATGATCACTGTCCGCTGGCCGTCGATCTCGTCGGCGTCAGCCAAGTGTCGCATTCCGCTCACCGCGTCCTCGACGTCGCAAATGCCCCAGTTGCCGCGGAGCCGCAGCATGTAATCGCGGCCGTAGCCGGTGCTGCCGCGATAGTTGACCAGCAGCACGGCGTAGCCGCGGGTGGCGAAGAACTGCGCCTCGGCCCGCCAGCCGGCCCGGACTTGCGACGTCGGCCCGCCGTGAATCAGCACGATCAGCGGCGGCCGGCCGGTCCCTTCGAACTCTTCGCTCGCGGGACGATAAAGCAGACCGTGCGCCTCGCTGCCGCCCGCCGTGTCCCACGTGATGGCCTGGCAATCGGCGAGCGACGCGGCGGGCACGGTCTCGCCGGCCGAGCGGGCCAACACGTGGGTTTGATTCGTTTGCAGGTCGTGCGTCACGACGCGGGGCGGCGTTTTCGGCCCGCTGGCAATGAAAGCGAACTTGGCGCCGGCCGGCGAGGCGGCAATCGACGAGACATCGCCGTAGCCCGCAAGATCATCGATCGCGTCGGCTTTTCCCGTCTCGACGATGTCGAGCACCTGCAGCCGGTGGCGGCCATTTTGGTTTCCTGCCGCGACCAGCGTGCGACCGTCGGCGCAGATCGCGTAGGTGCGCATGTCTTGCACCCAGGCGGGCATGCCGAATTCGACGCCCTCCGGAGTCAGCCAACGCGCCTGGCCCGTCGCCAACTCCTGCGCCGCCAGTCGGCCCCAACCGGTTTCGTCGGAAACGTAAACCAGAAAGCGGCCGTCGCGCGTAAACTCCGGCTGAAAGATCGCCACGTCGTCGCCGCCCGCAATCTGCCGGACATTACTCAGCCGCGGCAGGCCGTCGCCCTCGATCACGTCGGCCAGGTAAAGCCGCGTGCCGTCCCAGGGCATGTTGGGATGATCCCAGCCGATCCAGGAAAACTGTTTGCCGTCGGCGCTCCACCGCGGCTGCAGGTAAAAGTCGCGGCCGGCGGTGAGAATTTGCGGCCAGCCCTTGCCGGCCGCATCGACCACGGCAATCCGGTCGTGCGGGTCGTCATGGTGTACGTAGGCAAGCCAGCGACCGTCGGGCGAAACCACCGGCGCGGCCGCTTGGCCGAAGGCGGGCGTGATGGCCGTCGCGCCGCCGCCCGACAATGGCTGCCGATAGATCCGCCCGGTTTTGTGGACCACGAAGTAGACCCAACCGCCGTGGACCGTGAAGTCGCCGCCGCCGTAACCGACTTCGGCACGCACGCTCAAGTCGGCCGTCAGATCGCGGGGAGCGTCGTCGCCGGTCGCGGCCACCAGCACGCCCCGGCCGGAGCGGCCTTCGAGCCAAACCAGCGTCTGCCCGTCGCTGTCCCACGCGACGCCGTCCAGCCGTCGCCCTTCGGCCAGGCTGGCGGGCGTGATCGGGCTGGACCACAGACCAAATTGCCGGCGTTCTTTCATCATCCGGCCAACATGCGCCAGGCCACGATCAACGCCACAAGACCGAGGCCAAGCAGCGTGCCGACAAAGATCAAGAACCAGGGCGAATCCCAGCGGCTCTTTCTTGCGGACTTGCCCGCGGGGGCCTTCAAAGGCGCACCGCCGAGCACGTTGGACTGTGAGAGTGCCGGCCCCGACAGGCTTGCATCGGCGAGAAGTTCGTCGAGTAGTCCGCCGGAGGGAAGCGGGCTGGCCAGCGGATCGAGTTCGGGCAAGGGCGAAACCTCGGGCATCACGGGCGGCTGCACGCTCGGCTGCGGCTTGCGGACAGCCGACTTGCCTGGCCCCTTGACGCTCGATCCCGACGACCCTGGTTGCGTTTGCGTCGGGGACGGGCGGGGCGGACCTTTGACCGACGATCCGGGTGCTCGCGGCGAGCTGCCGCCGGCACCAGCCGATTTGCCGGGTGCTCTCGTCGACGAACCTGGGCCCGTGATCGACGAGCCGGGGCCTCTGGTCGGCCCAGCCGCCGGCGGGACTTTGCCTGGCGGTCCTTTGACCGAGGAACCGGCGGGCTTCGCCGCGGGCCGCTTGCCCGACGAGGAGGCATTCAGCGCCGCCGCCGCTCGCTCGACCTTGGTGGTGTCGCCCTTGCCGGAAGTCGAAGATTCCGCGGCCGATTTGGCGGACGACAAGTGGCCGCGTGCCGGCTCGTCGTCCAGCGGGGCCAGCTTCAGATCGTCGTCGGCTTGTTTCTCGGCGGCCACGTCCGATTCGCCGGCATCAAAGCGATTGATCCAGTTCGCCAGGGCCTGGCTGACCTCGGCGGCTGACTGGTATCGGGCGGCCGCCGACTTGGCCATCATGCGGCGGCAGATCGCCGCCAGACCCGCCGGCACATCGGCACGCTTGATGGAAATCGCAGCCGGCTCTTTCGTCTGGTGCAGCAGCACGCGCTGGGCCAGCGTGCCATCAGGAAACGGCGGATGACCGGTGAGCGCGAAATAGAGCGTGCAACCGAGGCTGTAGATGTCGGCCCGCGGATCGACCAGATGACTGTCGAGCGCCTGTTCGGGGGCCAGGTAGTCGACGGTGCCCAGCATCCGCTCGTCGTGGTCTTTGGTGAGCGAGGCGTCGATGTCGTCGGAGGTGCGGGCCAGACCCAGGTCGAGCACCTTGACTACCTGCCGGCCATCGACGAGCAGGTTGGCGGGCTTCACGTCGCGATGCACCAGTCCGGCCTGGTGCGCGTGGCCCAGCCCGTCGGCCGCCTGGCGGATGTAATCGGCGGCGGTGCGATAGGCCAGCGGCCCGTCGCGGTCGACGACGCCCTTCAGGTCGCACCCTTCGATATACTCCATCACCAGGTAATGCACGTCGCCGTCGTTGTCGACGTCGAAGGCCCGCACGATGTTGGGATGGTCGAGCGAGGCGACCGCGCGGGCCTCGCGGTGGAAGCGGGCCAGATACGACGAATCGTTGACGCGGTTCTTGGGCAGCACCTTGATGGCCACCCGCCGCCGCATGACGGCATGCTCGGCCAGAAAGACGGCGCTCATTCCGCCCGTGCCCAGATGGTCGAGCAGCTTGTACTTGCCCAGGAAGAAACCGGTGTGGCGACCTTCGAGCAGCCGCTTGCTCTGCCAATCGGTGAGCAGGCCGACGCGGCCCAGGTGCGACGAAACGATCAGGCTGTCGTTGGCGGCCTCCGGGCCGGACTGCCGCTCCAAATCGGCCAGCGAGCGCGCAAGCTGAGACTTTTCAACAAGCCCGCTTTGCTCGACGGTGTCGAGGAATTTGCTAATCGACAACTGCATCGTGCTGTTCCGCTAGACCGATGAGTGCCTCTCTCACGGCCGCCATGCCGGGAGCGTGTTGATCATTGAAATACTGGAAACTGGCCTCGCTCCGGTTCCATTGTAACAAGCCTTGCGAAACCGTGAAGTAGGCAAACCTGGAAATTGGGCTGGCACGGCGACTCTGTAGGGAACGCCCTCTGTGGCCTCTGTGGCGTTCCGCGGCCTGCTGCGGATGTTCCAATCCGGCACCACGGAAGCCACGGAGGGCTTCCCTACAGAGCCAGAGCGGAGCCTGCTATAATGGCCGGAGAACAATTGCAGACGGCAGGATCCGAGGTTGAAAAGCATGGCCACCATCGAAGAAATCTTGTTGACGGCGGAGCAGTACGGGGAACTTCCCGATCCCGGCTACCCGACCGAACTCGTGCGCGGGAGAATCGTTCGCATGAACGTGCCCTATTTCGAACACGGCAAGTATTGTGGCCGCATTGACCGGACGTTTGGCCGCTACGTCGACGACCACGACCTTGGCCATGTGCTGACCAACGATTCGGGAGTGATCACCGAGCGCGGTCCCGACACCGTTCGAGGTCCCGACGTCTCCTTTTATAGCTATTCGCGTGTGCCCAAAGACGCCAAGGTCCGCGGCTATCCGGCGGTGGCGCCGGAAGTCGTCTTCGAAGTACGTTCGCCCTACGACCGCTGGTCGAAGCTGTTGGAAAAAGTGAGCGAGTATCTGAACGCGGGTGTGCTGGCAGTGTACGTTGTCGATCCGCAGGTCGAAACGGTCACGATGTTCGACGCCGATCAGCCGGGGCAAACTCTGCACGCCGACGACGAGTTGACCTTCCCCGAACCGCTCTCTCAGTTTCGGATCCCCATCGGAAGCTTGTTTCACTGGTAGGTGTGGATGAACGCGATTCGGTTCTCACTGCGTTCGCTGCTGCTGTTTGCGGCATTCGTGGCCATCGGCACTGTTTCGTTGAGATATGCTTCCGGCATGCTGAGCAACTGCTTGTGGGTCGCGTGGCTGATGTTCTTGGCGGTGACGATTGTGGGTGTCATCTATCGGCGGGAGCGAGAGCGGGCGTTTTGGGTGGGGTGTTGCATCTTCGGCTGGGCGTTCGCCGCACACGCCCATTTGTTCTATGGCAACGCGACGGTCCACGAGTTGATCCAGTCTACCTATCGATCGATTTCGTGGAGTACCACGGTCGACGTGGATACTGCCCTCGCTCACAGGGAACGCGGCGGGAGCTCGATAACGAATGGAAATGCTCCGGCAACAATATTCTTTCCGCTGGAGGATCCGTTCAAGAAGGCGGCAAGCGTGCTCTTCGGCGGCGTGGTCGCCGTCGGCGGCGGGCTGATCGCGCAATGGTTTCACGCCACGCGCGACCGCGTGGCGAACAACGGAGCGAATCCGCAGTGACGCTTGGCCGTTCGTGCGACCGGCAACCATCGACAAAGGCGGGGCGAGCGAATACCTTATTGTGTCCTGGCCCATCATTACCGATCGGGTCAACTGCTCCGCAATCCCACCGCAAGACAACCGGATGCCCCTTCGCCTGTTGCGCCTGGGCCTGTGCCCGGAATACTCCGAGCCGCGCATGTTTCGGCAGCACGACCGGCTGCGCCCGGAGTACGACGTGGTGATCGTCGGCGCGGGCGGGCACGGGCTGGCCGCCGCCTACTATCTGGCCCGCGACTACGGCATCACCCGCATCGCCGTGCTCGACAAGGGCTACATCGGGGGCGGCAATACCGGGCGAAACACGGCCATCGTGCGGGCCAATTACCTCACGCCCGAAGGCGTGCGCTTCTATCAAGAAAGCCTGCGGCTGTTCAGCGAGCTGTCGCAAGACCTCGACTTCAACCTGTTCTACTCCGAGCGCGGCCATTTCACGCTGGCCCACACCGACGCCACGCTGCGCACCATGCGTTGGCGGGCGGAAGTCAATCGGCATCTCGGCGTCGATAGCACGGTCATCGGGCCTGATGAGGTCAAGCGGATTTGCCCCTATATCGACCTCGATTGCGGCCATACGCCGATCGTGGGCGCGCTGTGGCACCCGCCGGGCGCGATCGTCCGCCACGACGCGGTGGCCTGGGCCTACGCGCGCGAGGCCGACCGCCGCGGCGTCGAAATCCACCAGAAGACGGCAGTCACCGGCATCGACGTGCGCGAAGGCGAGGTCGTCGGCGTGAGCACCAGCCGCGGCTACATTCGTACGCGACGGGTGCTGTCGGCGGTGGCCGGCTACACGCCCCGCATCACGCAAATGGTCGGTCTGCGCACGCCGCTGGTCATCCAGCCGCTGCAAGCCTGCGTGACCGAACCGCTCAAACCGTGGCTCGATCAGATCGTCGTTTCGGCGAACCTGCACCTGTACGTCAGCCAGTCGTCGCGGGGCGAGTTGGTGATGGGGGCCTCACTCGATCCCTACGAACTGCACTCCGAGCGATCGACGCTCGACTTCGTGGAAGGGCTGGCGGCCCATCTGCTCGACCTGTTCCCGTTCTTGTCGGACGTGAAAGTGAACCGTCAGTGGGCGGGCATGTCGGACATGACGCCCGACTTTTCGCCGATCATGGGCACGACTCCCGTTCGCGGCTTCTATCTCGACAGCGGCTGGGGCACCTGGGGCTTCAAGGCCACGCCCGTCTGCGGCACGACGATGGCTTACACAGTGGCCCACGACGAGGATCACGAGTTGATCCGGCCGTTTCGGCTGTCGCGGTTTGCCGAATACGAATTGGTCGGCGAAAAAGGGGCCGCCTCGGTGGGGCATTGAGATTTTGGATTTTGGGTTTTGGATTTTCGATTGCGGCGTTTATTTGCCGGCCGCGCGTGCGGCGAGCACATCGCGCCAGCGCCTGGGTATCTCGTCGAAGGCGGTCTGGTAGGTCGCTTCCAGCGGCGCTTGCACATAGCGATCTTCGTGCAGGAAGAGCGGCATCGCCGGCAAGGGTGTACCGACGCCGATGGCCTCGACGAAGGCACGCTTGAGGCCCCCCGCGGAGTAGCTGGCCACCGTCAGCGGCCTCTCCGGGGGCAGATGGAAGTCGTAGTCGATCATTTCCGACCAGATGGCGGCGTGCATCCCCCGCGGGTCGCGAGAAGTGGGCGGAAACAGGTCGATGACCATCAGGTGAATGCCGTTTCGGAGGAAACGCAGCGCCTTCTCGGCAAACTTTTCGAAGGCGTAGCGGATGGACTTGTTGCCGGGAGAAACGACCTCGAGCACCGCCACCACCTCGTCGGCATCGTCGAACACGACGACCCGGTTGGTCTTGTCGGCATACGCATCGGATTCGATCGTGGCGGTATAGCTCACGCGCGGCGGCGCCTGGGCCAAGGTCAGGACCCCGCCGTTGGACGGCGCGGCCGGCGGCCCGTGTCCGTGGGCGCCCGATGCCGTCTGGCCGACCTGGAACGTGAGAACGTCGGGGAAGTGGCCCGACGAGGCCTGTTCGATCATCGCATAGTAGTCGGGCGGCAGGATGCCGCCGTTCAGCGCAAGCTCGAGTCGCACCGTCCAGTGTTGATGGAACTCGTGAAAAACGCCGGCTGGCACTTTTGTCCAGTCGTGTACGGGCATCAAAGAGGTCTCCCATTCCGCGGCGATTCAAGAGGCATTACTATTCTATCACGTTGGCGACACCAACCCGGAACGCCGCGGTCGCTTCAGCCTGGGCGACCGTAGCTGCGCCGCTCCGCGGCTGCGCTATTCGGCCGCCCGGCTTTCGCTCCCGGCTTGACTAACTGCCTGCTCTGGACTGAACGGAACGAGGGCCAGGCGGAAGCCGAGGTTGCTGACGCGGCTCGTGGGCTGGTTGAGGCCGCGGTCCGCCGACCGGCAGTTCGCGGCGCCGAGGTCCCAGCCGCCGCCCCGGACCACCCGGTTCGAGCCCCCGGGGGCGCCGAGACCGTCAACGGCATCGTCCACGTATTCACCGTACCAGTCGTGACACCATTCAAACAAGTTGCCGTGGATGTCGAACAGGCCACGGGGACTGGGCCGCAACTGGCCTATAACATGCGACCACCGCGCCGAGTTGTCCTGGAACCAGCCGTAATGCCCCAGCAGTTGGGCATCATTGCCGAAAGAATACGCCGAATTCGTGCCACCGCGGCAGGCCACTTCCCACTCGGCTTCGGTCGGCAAACGGAAGCCGTGCTTGCCAAGATCAACCGGCCATTGCCTTGGATTGCCCGCGCCGTCTTTCTCCAGCGAGGCGGGGTCGCCGTAGCACTGGTCGGAATCAGCCATGCCGGCCTGCCGCGTCAGCCAGCGGCAGTAACTCGCCGCCTCGAACCAGTTCACGCCGAAGGCCGGCTCCGCCGGCGTAAGCTGCCGGCCGAACTGCTTTTCCCAGGCGTCGTGACGGTTAAAGCGCACGACCCCCGCATCGAACGCGTTGATCTGCGCCCAGGTGATCTCGCGATCGCCCAGCGCGAACGGACGCGTGATTTCGATCGGGTGGCGCTTTTCAGGGCCCTGACGCTCGGCCTCGTCGTCCGGCGAGCCGATGAACTGCTTCCCTGGCGGAAAGACGACGAACGTGATGTAAAAGGGCGGCCCGGCGGCCACACCAACCCGAAGCGCCAGCGAGGCAGGTTCATCGCTCTTCCTCGCTGGCGCTTCGGGTTCGTGTGCGGAGCTCCTCGCTGGCGCTTCGCCTTGGTGGGGTTCGATCTTGAGCGTAAACCATTCGCGGTCAGGCGAGTAGGCCGTCGGCGTTTGATCGACCCGGTCTGCCAGCTTGTCCTGCTTCCAATGCCGCAACAGCCAGCCGCTGGCGCCGTGGATGCCAGAACTGGCGTCGTGGGCATACCAATCGGCGAGCTGCGCGATGAGGCGGCCGCGCTTGGCTTCGGGCAGGTCGGTCGAATCGAACTCGCCGAGCGCCAAAAGCAGCCCGAACAGCACCCGGTCTTCGAGCCTCCGAGCGGCGCCGGTCATGCCTTGCCGGGCCTGATCGGTGTGGTCGATGCAATCCAACAGATCGGCGGGCGAAACGCCCCTCGAGCGGCAGCGATGCACGAACTGCGTGAGCGATTCGGGGTCGTCGTCGACGCGCAAAGCTTCCAGGGCGGCCTCCCGTTCGCCTTGCCGCAAGAGCGCGATCGCCGCCCCCGCGCGGCGCCGGCCCAACGCCACGCGCTGGGCCTGTGGCAGGTCCGCTGGAGCGGTCTCGCCGGCCACGCCGACGAGCGACTGCCGCGCCGCCGCATCGCGCGCCTCGGCCACCAGCGGATAGACGACGCCGAATTGGCCGGGCGCGGCGACGGTCAACAGCCGCGCCAACCGCGGCGCGTCTTTGCCCGCAAAATCGGCCAAGGCGTTGGCGGCGCTCAGTTGCCGCCCCTCGTCGATGGCCCGATCGGCAAAGATCCGTTCCAGGTCGCTCAGCAGTCGCTCGCCGATCGGCCGCAAGCATTCTCGCAGTCGCGGTTGCTGTTCGGCGTTGGCGGCCACGAGTTGTTCGGCCAGCAAGGCGTAATCGGCCGCCGTCCACTGGTCCGACGCCGTGGCGTAGGCGGCCAGGGCCAGCCCGGCGCGGAACCGCCGCGCGGGCTCTTGGCTCGGGTCGCGCAGCAGTTTCCACAATTCTCCCTCCAACCGTCGCCGGTAGGGCGCCAGCCGATCGCGAATGACCTGCACGTAGACCGGGTTGCCCGCCAACAGGTCTTCCAGCAGCGCGGGCGCTTGTCGCTCATCGTGCGAGACCAAGGCCAGCCGCGCGTGGAGTTGCGCGCGGCGCTCGTCCGGCGACGTGGGATTGCCCGCCGCCAGCGCGGCCAAAGCGGGCGTTGCCCAGCGGCGATAGGAATCGACCTGCTCGAAGACGGGTTTCAAGCTGTACACGTCGGCGTGCGCCAGGGTATCGACCGCCGCGCGGGCCTGCAGGCGGCTGTAGAGGTCGTGGCCGGCGAGGCTGGTCAGCGTTATCGCCAAAACCAGCAAGCTGGCCGACGTGAGGCGCCTTTGGGTGGCCGCCCGCATCACGCGGCGCTCGGCCGCGGTCCAGTAGCGCCGCCGCGTGAAGAGCAAGATGTTGGGCCATTCCCACCAGCCGGGCAGGTAGCGCGCTTCGGGCTTGGCCGCGTAGGCGGCGGCCCGTTCCGCCAAACGCAGCTCGGCCCGGCCGCGGCGCGTCTCGCGCTGCTTGCGCGTCAGCCAGTCGCGCAAGGAGGGAACGAGATAGTCGTGGGTGAGCTGATAGGAATTTTGGATTTTCGATTTTCGATTTTGGATTGAAGCGTCGGGCGCCACGGGTGGGGAGGATGGCCTTCCTAGGCTGTCTGGTGCATCGTCGGCCTGCCTCGCTGGCGCTTCGGGTTGGTGTGAGGCGTTGTCAGCCTGGAAAGCCTGACCTACATCGCCTGAACCCTGAACCCTGAACCCTCATCGGGACGGCCTAGGAAGGCCATCCTCCCCTCTTCGTCGGCCGGCGTGACCAGACGCAGCTCGGAGTCGAGAATGCGCATCAGTTCGGCGAAGTCGGCGGGGCGACGGGCGTAGCCCGAGGCGGCCAGCAGCTCGTCGCGCGAACGGCGGTGGCCTTTGATCTCGGTGCCCGCTTCGGGCAGCAGCGCTTTGAGCACCGCGCGGGCCGCCTGCTGGTGCAGCCGGTGTCGCGGGGGCGCGGTCGAGGCGGAAAAGGTCTCTTCGAGGAACGTCACGCCGACGCCGGCAATGCCGCCGACCTGGCTGAGCGTGGCCGGCGTCCACGGCTTGCCTTTCACCATCTCGGCGAACAGGGCCAACCGCACCGAGACCACTTTGCCGTCCTCGGCCAGCCCGGCCACGGCCTGGTCGACGAACCGGTCTTGTTCGGCGGTTAACGCGGTTTGCGGAACGGCACGAAGTCCGTCAGGAGGCGGAACGGCACGGAGTCCGTTCCCTACAGAGTCGTCGCGCAACCGGCCGTAGGCGCCCCCAAAGAGGGCCAGCACCCGACGAGCGTGCAGCATATCGAATAAATCGACCAGGGCGCTGTTGTCGCCCTCCAGCAGCGGAATCTCCAGGCCCTGCATGAACCGCGAGGCGGAGAGCCAAAAGTCGTCGCGCACCATCACCAGGCATTGGACACTCGCGCCGTCGCATTGCCGCAAGGCGCGGACCAACTCGGTCGTCGGAGGGTCGCGATGGGCGTGCAACCATTGCTCGAACTGGTCGAGCACGATCAGCACCTTTTGGCCGGACGCCAGGCCGCGCCCGTGGCGAAGTTCGGCGATGGCTTCGACCAATTGGGCGGGCGGGACGCCCACACCACAAGATTCGACGGGCGGGACGCCTACACCACAAACCTTTCGCAAGGCGCGCAGCAGCCTGGCCTCGGTGTCGTCGGCCGTTGCTTCGAGAAAGACCGTGAGCACGTGCGGCGCGAGACGCGGCAGGAGGCCGGCTTTGACCAGCGAACTTTTTCCGCAGCCCGAGGGGCCATACAACAGTCCCACCGAAAACGTCCGCTCGGCGTCGAGCTGCTCGATGCGCGTCTTCCAAAAGCGGATGCTTTCGGGCAGGCCGTCGCGATCGGTCGGCCCTGGCAGCAACTGCAAGAAGAAGTCGGCATCGTGAGCGTCGAACGAACGCAGCCCCTTGGGAATGATTTTGGGCGGAGCGGGAGGGGGAGTCGGTGCGCCAGACATGCCGCCCTCACCCCGGCCCTCTCCCAGAGGGAGAGGGAGAAACGGGCCCTCACCCCGTCCCTCTCCCGCGGGCAGAGCGAGTCGATGGCCCTCGCCCCGGCCCTGGCGGCGAGTGAGGAAGTGCCGCAGGTCTTCGGCCAGATCGAAGGCGGTGGTATAGCGGTCGGCCGCGCGCTTCGACAAGGCCTTCAGGCAGATCCGCTCCAGGTCCTCCGGCAGCGTGTGGTCGAGCTGCCGCGGCGGCCGGGTGTCGCCGCTGGAGATTTCGTCCAGAAGCTCGTCGGTCTGCGTGCGGCGATAAGGCCGGCGCCCCGTCAGCAGTTCGTAGAACACCACGCCCAGGCTGTAAATATCGCTGCGGGCGTCGACGCGGTGCCCTTCGCCGCGGGCCTGTTCGGGACTCATGTAGGCCGGCGTGCCAAACATGCCCGCCGCGCGCCCATACGCCTCGTCGGTCAACGCCAGGCCGAAATCGGCCACCAACGGACGCCCGGCCTCGTCGAGCAGGATGTTGCCCGGCTTGATGTCGCGATGCACCAGGCCCTGCTGATGAGCGTGGTGCAGGGCGTCGGCGATGCGGGCCACCAATTCGGCCGACTCGTCGGGCGAGGGCCGGCAGCGGTCAATGAGCCGTGCCAGGTCGCCACCGGGCATGAACTGCGAGACGACGTAGCACAGACCGTCGTCGGTGCGACCGCAGTCGTGTACCGGCACGATGCCCGGATGGTTCAAGCGGGCCAGCAACTGCGCCTCGGCCAGATACATTTCCACGTCGGCCGGCGAGGCGACGCGGCCGCGGCGGGGCACTTTGATGGCCACCGCGCGGCGCAGGTCGGGGTCGTGTCCTTGGTAGACGATGCCGAAGCCCCCTTCGCCGAGCCGGTTTGTCACCTGATAGCGGCCGAAGGCGACGGGCAGTTCGCCCGTTGGCTGGGCATCGCGGAGCGGAGCGGCGGTCGTCTTATCGTCGCCCATGTCCTAGCTCCTCGAAAATGCTGAACGCGCTAATGAATTAGAGATGCGCCGCGCCGATTATAAGCGATGTTCTTGAGGCATCCAAGCATTTTTGGCGGGCCGGCCATTTGCAATCTCCCTGGCTACCGTCTACTGTCTACCGTCGACCATGAAACTACTCACCTGCCCCATCAACGGCCCGCGTCCACTGTCGGAATTCGTCTTCGGCGGCGAAGTGCGCGACATGCCCGATGCCGCTACGGCCTCGGATGAAGCCTGGGCCGATTACGTGTTCAACCGCGCCGGCGAGCCGGGCGTGCGGCGCGAATGGTGGTATCACGTGGCCAGCGGCACCTGGTTCGTCGCCGAGCGGGACAACTTGAAGGATGAGTTTTTGCGGACCTATCTGTATGGCAGCGATGAAAAGTAACCCAGACGCCGTGCGGCACCCACGGCATGGACGTAGGGTGGAAAAAGCGAGCTTGCGAGCGCCGGCCCACCGTTGGCGACGTCGTTTACGGTGGGCCGGCGCTCGCAAGCTCGCTGGTCCCACCCTACAAACCGGAGGGCCAGCACATGACCGCTCCAGGTGAAACGGCGCACCCGCCGGCTGACGACGCAATCGGCGCGTCACGGCATCGCTTGCCGCCGCAGCCGGGCGAGTGCATCGACCGTACGAGGCCAATTCAGTTTCGCTTCGAGGGCCGCACCTACTACGGCTTCACCGGCGACACGATCTCCAGCGCGCTGGCCGCCAACGGCGTGCGCCTGCTGGGCCGCAGCTTCAAGTACCACCGGCCGCGCGGCATCTATAGCCTGGCCAACCACGATGTGAACGTGCTCGTGTCCGAAGGCACGCGCACCAATATTCGCGCCGATGTGACGCCCATCTGGGAAAGCGCCGAGTTCACGGCGGTCAACACGTTCGGAGGCTTGCAGAACGATCTCGCGCGTCGATTCGACCAACTCGGCCGGTTTTTGCCCGTCGGCTTCTACTATAAGACGTTCCATAAGCCCAGGCGGCTTTTTCCGTTCTGGGAACGGCAGATGCGGGCCATGGCCGGTCTCGGCGCTGTCGATCCCAAAGCGCCGCGGCTGCGGACCGCCAAACAATATGAGTGGTGCGACGTGCTCGTCGTCGGTGGCGGGCCAAGCGGTCTCTCGGCCGCGATTGCCGCGGCCGAACAAGGGCTGCAGGTGATCGTCGTCGATGAGCAGCCGCTTGCCGGCGGCAGCTTGTTGTATCAGGGGAGCGATCGCCTGGCCGTGCTCCAAACTCTGCTCGACCGGGCCCGCGACTTGTCCAATCTGACGGTCCGCACCGCGACCGTCGCGGCCGGCTATTATGCCGATCACTGGGTGGCCCTCGTGGACCAGCACCGCATGACCAAGCTGCGTGCCAAGAGCGTGGTCTTCGCCACCGGCGCGCTGGAGCAGCCGGCATTGTTTCGCAACAACGATTTGCCCGGCGTCATGCTCGCCACGGCAGCGCAGCGACTGATACGGCTTTACGCCGTCAGGCCGTTCGATCGGCCCATCGTGCTGGCCGCGAATGCCGATGGCTATCGCGCCGCGCTCGACTTGCAGCAACTCGGCATCGGCGTGCGAATGATCGTCGATCTGCGGCCCGATGGCGAGCCGACCGACATCCGTCAGCAAGTGCTGAAGGCCGGTATCGTCGTGCGGCCGGGCCACTGCGTTTACGAAGCCAGCTCGGCGAGCGACGCCACGGGCATCGACGCCGTGACGATTTGCCCGATCGACGGCGACGGCCAGCCGCAGGTGAAGCGTGGAGAGCGCATCGAATGCGACGGACTTGTCATGAGCGTCGGCTGGGCGCCGGCCGATTCGCTCTTCTGCCAGGCCGGCGGCAAAATGAACTATTCTCGCGAGCTGGAGCAGTTTGTGCCCGACCTTGTGCCGCCGGGCATCTTTATCACCGGGCGATTGCGGGGCGTATTTGCTCTCGATGTCCAACTGACCGATGGCCGTCGCGCCGGGCTGGCGGCCACGGCCTATCTGGGGCGTTACTCAGGACCGCTGCCGGAAGTCGCGGTGACACACGCAACCCCTCCTTCGCATCCTTGGCCCGTCGTCGAGCATCCTGCCGGCAAGGTGTTCGTCGATCTCGACGAAGACGTGCAGCTCAAAGACATCAAGCACGCGGTGCAGGAAGGTTTTGACAACGTCGAACTGCTCAAACGCTATTCGACGTTTGGCATGGGTCCCAGTCAGGGCAAGATCGCCAACACGAACACCATCCGCGTGCTGGCGGATCTGCGCGGCGAAAGTATGGGCGAGACGGGGTCGCCGACCGCCCGGCCGTTCTTTCATCCCGTGCCGTTGAGCCATCTGGCGGGCAAAGGCTTTCACCCGCATCGCGAGACCGCACTGCACTCCCGGCACGAAGCGGCCGGGGCCAGGTTCATTCCGGCGGGCGATTGGCTGCGGCCGGCGTATTATGCAAGTAATAATGTCGATCGCCATCAGGCTATCGCGGCCGAAGTCGCGGCCGTCCGCCAGCGGGCCGGGCTGATCGACGTGAGCACGCTGGGCAAGCTGGAAATCACCGGCCCCGACGCTGCGCAGTTCTTGGAGCGGATTTACACGGGACGCTTCGCCAAAATGAAAGTCGGCACCACGCGCTACGGCCTGATGTGCGACGAAAGCGGCGTGATCATCGACGACGGCGTTATCGGCCGGTTGACCGACGACCGCTTCTACGTCACCACCACCACGACGGCTTCGGGCAGCGTCTATCGCGAGATGCAGCGTTGGGCGATCGTGTGGAAGCTGAACGTGGTGCTGGCCAATCTCACCGGAGCGATGGCCGCGATGAACCTGGCCGGCCCGCAGGCGCCCGCGGTCCTGGCCGAATTGACCGATCTCGATTTGAGCGATGCCGGCTTTCCTTATCTCGGCCTGCGTGAAGCAGCGGTGCTCGGCGTGCCCGCCCGTGTGCTGAGGACCGGCTTCGTCGGCGAAGTCGGCTACGAGATTCACGTGCCGGCGCAGTCGGCCGCACGAGTCTGGGACGGCATCCTGCAAGCGGGTGCGTCGAGAGGAATCGTACCCTTTGGCGTCGAGGCCCAGCGTCTGCTGCGGCTGGAGAAAGGACACGTCATCGTGAGCCAGGACACCGACGGCCTGACCACGCCCTATGAAGCCGGCATGGAATGGGCCGTCAAGCACGACAAACCGTTTTTCGTCGGCGGCCGCAGTCTGAAGATCGTGGCCCACAAGCCGCTCAAGCGTCGACTCATCGGCTTCACGCTGCCGCGAGGCTACAACGGCCCGCTGCCCGCCGAGTGCCACCTGGTGATCGAAAAGGGAGCGATTGTCGGCCGCGTGACGAGCATTGCCGACAGTGGCACGGTTGGGCGGGCGATTGGATTGGCGTATGTCGCTCCGCAGCAAGCGGCGCCCGGCACCGAATTTCAGATCCGCGTGGAAGGCGGCAAGATGGTCGCGGCCACCGTGGTGGAGTTGCCGTTTTATGATCGAACGAACGCGAGGCAAAGGGTAGCGGCCGAAGGGTGGAAAAAGCGAGCTTGCGAGCGCCGGCCCACCGTGAGCGAGCCATCAGCCAGGGAAGAGGCGTCAGGCGCCAGACGTCAGGCGTCGGGCCGGAGTGACGAGGCGAGCAAGCTCGAATTGCGCGACGTGAGCGAATTGGCCCGCATCGTGATCAAGGGTCCGGCAGCGGCGGATTTGCTCAGGCAACATGGCATCGGCGTGCCAATGCGAGTTTATCAGTTTCAGTCTCTGGCAGACGACGGCCTGGTTGTGCGTACGGGGGCGACAGAGTTTTTTATTGAAGATTCCTGGCAGTCGAGCGTGGTGGCCCGCTTACGCGCGGCATTCAAGGCGCACCTTCCCGGAGTGTTGCCGGTCTGGCGACAAGATTTATCGCTGCTGATTTCGGGCAGCGAGGCAACGACCCTATTGGCCCAGGTCGCCAGTTGCAACTTCCGCGATTCGGGCGAAACGTTCGTGATGACGCAGCTCGCCAGCGTCTCCTGTTCGGTTTTGGCCCGGCCGCGACAAGGCTTGCCGACATGGCAAATCTGGGCCGACGGCACCTATGGCCCCTATCTATGGGAAACGTTGACGGCGATCGCCGCGTCGGCAGCCAGAATTGACGCCGACTCGCTCGTCGATTAGTGCCAATGACGAACAACCACCGCGATCCGCCAAACGCTTGGAAAGGTTTTGTGGGCTCATGGGCATGATCGCCTTTACAGCAACGAAGACCGCCACACCATTGTTACAGCCTCGGCCGCTTCTCGAATGACCCGCGCTTCATAGATGAACCCGTTCGTGCATCCGCGGCACGCAGGTGTTCCAGCCGCGCTTGTCGTGCAGCTCGGCGGCCAGTGCTCGCGCACTTTCGATCTCGCCGTGAGTGAAAAAGGCCCGACGAGGTGCCGCCAGCGGCTCGAGCCAGCGCAGCAGCTCGCTGTGACCGGCATGCCCGCTAAGGGCGGAGACCCGCGCGATCGCGGCACGGACCGGCACCTTCGTGCCATGCACGCGTATCGATGGTGCGCCGTCTTCGAGTTGCCGGCCGCGCGTGCCGGCGGCCATGAAGCCGCCCAGCACGATCGTGTTCCGCGCGTCCGGCAATCGCTGCCGCAAGTGGTGCAAAATGCGTCCGCCCACCATCATGCCCGACGAGGATATGATCACCGCCGGTCCCCGCACGGAATTGATCCGCTTCGATTCTTCCACCGTGCGGGCCAAGTGGACGTTGCCGAAATCGAGCGGCCCGGCGCCGCCGGCGTGGCTCTCGCTCAGGTCGAGCTCGGCGGCATACGACGTGTAGATGTGCGTGGCATCGACCGCCATCGGGCTATCGAGATACACCGGCAGCGGCCAAATGCGCCGCTGGGCCGCCAGCACCGCCAGCAAGTAGATCAGTTGCTGAGCCCGGCCGACCGCGAACGACGCGACCAGCATCACGCCCCCGCGCGCGATGGCCGCCTCCACGACGTGGCAAAGCTGGTCGAGCACCCGTTCGTCGCCGTGTTCGCGATTGCCGTAGGTGCTTTCGCAAACGAGGTAGTCGCAGGCCGGCGGCGGAGCGGGGTCGTGATAGAGCGGAGCTTCGTAACGGCCCACGTCGCCGGAAAACAGGATGCGCAACGGCGTGGGGCCTTGGCGGACCTCGACCTCGATCATGGCCGAACCGAGCAAGTGCCCGGCGTCGTGATAGCGGCACCAGATCGGGCCGGCCGGGTTGAACCACTGGCCGCGATCGACCGGGCGCAACAGCTTGAGGCTGCGATCGACGTCGCGTTCGTCGAACAAAGGCAGCGCCGGCCGGTGCTTGCTGTAGCCCTTGCGATTGGCGTACTCGGCTTCCTCTTCCTGGTTGCGGGCGGCGTCGCGGAGAATGATGTCGGCCAGGGCCTGGGTGGCCGGCGTACACCACACGGGCCGCTTAAAGCCCAGCTTCACCAGCCGCGGCAAGTAACCGACGTGGTCGATATGCGTGTGCGTGAGCACCACGCAATCGAGCGACGCCACGTCGAACGGCGGCGGCTGCCAGTTTCTCAGCCGCAATTCCTTGAGTCCCTGAAACAGCCCGCAGTCGACGAGCACGCGTGCGTCGGCGGCCGTGAGCAGGTATTTCGAGCCGGTGACGGTCTCGGCGGCGCCGTGAAAAGCAAGTTCTACCATGCGCACCACTTTACAGGCTGCCCGGCGGTTGGCACACTATCATTCGTTTGAACGTTTGAATGTCGTGGCGTAAGGACCGGACGAATGACGAGCAGCATCGGTCATGCAAAGCGCAGGCGAGCGGGAGGCGTAAGCCTCCCGGTAGGTCCGTATTGCAACGAGGGCGGTTTCACGCTGGTGGAGTTGCTGGTGGTGATCGCCATCATCGGCATCCTGGTGGCGTTGCTGTTGCCGGCCGTGCAAGCCGCGCGCGAATCGGCGCGGCGCAGCCAGTGCGTCAACAATCTCAAGCAACTCGGCATCGCCCTGCACAATTTCGAGCAGTCGACCAAGACGTTTCCGAAAGGCAGCACGTCGCAGAGCTACGCGGCCGATCCGACCATTCCGCCCAACTTTTATCGTTGGTCGGCCTTCGCCTATCTGACGCCGTTTTTGGAACAGACGCCGGTCTACAATCAGCTCCATCTCGATGTGCCGCTCTACGGCGGGCCAAACCAGGGATATGCGGTCATGCCCGCGAACCAATTCGCCGTGCAGATCGTCGTGCCGCTGTTTCTTTGCCCCAGCGACCGCGGCCAGCCGGTGACCAGCTATCTGGGCACGATCTTCGGTCCGTGCAACTACGCCGCCTGCGTGGGCACCGGCATCAACGGCGGCAGCGAGTACGACACCGACGGCATGTTCTACATGAACTCGGCCACGCGGTTCGCCGATCTGCTCGACGGCGCCAGCAACACGGCGGCCCTGGCGGAAAGCATTCTGGGCGCGGCGCCCGACCCCACGAAGCCGCCCGATCCGCGCACCGTTTACGCCTATCTCGGCGGCTCGCCCGTCACCGATGCCAACTGCCTGGCCGCGAACCAATACAACGTCAGCGATCCGCGCAGTTTCGCCTGGGCCAACGGCGAGGTCCGTTGCGGGCTGTACAATCATTATCTGCCGCCCAATTCGCCGCGCCTCGACTGCGTCAGCTACGACCCCAACACGCAATACACCGACACCGGTTGGCGCACGGCGCGAAGCTATCATCCGAGCGCCGCCAATCTGCTGCTGGCCGACGGATCGGTCCACACCATCCAGGACACGATCGACATTGCTATTTGGAGGGCGCTGGCGACGCTGCGGAACGGCGAGTCGTTGACCGCGGGCGGCTGGTAGGCACCGGTTCGGAAGAGAAAATGATCGAGACCGATTACTTAGCACCCAAGGGCAACTGCGGGCGACGACCGGAGGATGGCCTTCCTAGGCCGTCTCCCCGGGCACGGGACGGCCTAGGAAGGCCATCCTCCGGACATCATGCGCAGCCGCTGGGCGACGATGAACTCGACCAATATCACGAACTTGGGTTCGTCGTTCGGCGAAATCTGTTCGGCATGGAGGAAATTGCCGCCCTGGCCGACGAAGCCGATCGGCTGCTGGCGGACTGCAAACACCTGATCGACCGAAACAACTTGCGGTGCCGCTTCATGCAGCATGTCGACAGCGGTGAGCCGCTGTTCGAGGTGTTCGACCCAGTAAGCGACATCTCGCCGCTTTGCGCCCGGTTGACGGAAGACCGCCGAGTTCGCGTCCTGGTCGACGCGATCTATGGCGAGCCGGCCTGCCTCTTCAAAGACAAACTGATCTTCAAGATGCCGGGGGCACCGGGCTATCCGCTTCACCAGGATATTCCGCGAAGCTGGTCGGGCTTTCCCCGCTCGTTCTTGACGGTGCTGATTCCAATCGACGCCCCGACCGAAGCGAACGGCTGCACCGAGGTGTTTTCGGGCTACCATCACGGGTTCCTGTTTCCGGAGAACGAAGACCTCTACATGCTGCCCGACGATTGCGTCGCCGCCTCGCGAAGCGTGAAGCTCTTGCTCGAACCGGGCGACGTGGCGGTTTTTCACGGTCTCACGCCGCACCGCTCCGCGCCCAACCGGTCGACGGCCATGCGACGAGCGTTCTATGTGAGCTACAACGCTTTGTCGGACGGGGGCGACCAACGTTCGCGGCACTACGTCCAGTTTCACGACTTCCTGCGAGCGCGCCTCGCCGCCGATGCACCACAGTCGACGTACTTCCGATGACATCCTACACCGCCAATCTCCGTCCGCCGTATGGCTGGGTCATCGTGGCCGTCGCCGCTTTGGCCATGGTGGCGACCTTGCCCGGCCGAACGCACGGCTTGGGGCTGATCACCGAGCCGCTGCTGACGGATCTCAGGATCGATCGGACCGTCTACGCCGACATCAATCTCTGGGCCACGCTGTTGGGCGCGTTGTGTTGCTGGCCGGCCGGAAGCTTGCTCGACCGCTTCGGCGTGCGGCGGGTATTGGCGATCATCGCCCTGTCGCTGGGCGGCGTGGTGGTGGCCATGACGCACGTGACGCAGGCGGCAACGCTGTTCGTGCTCATCACGCTTACGCGCGCTCTGGGGCAAAGCATGCTCTCCGTGGCCAGCCTGACGCTGATGGGCAAGTCGTTCCGCGAGCGGCTTGGCCTGGCGATGGGCGCCTATTCCCTGCTGGTCGGCATCGGTTTTGGGGCTGCATTCAAAGTTACCGGGCAGGCGGTGCTCCATTTTGGCTGGCGCGACACATGGTCGGCGATCGGCTTGCTGTTGATCGCCGTGCTGGCGCCGGTGTCGTGGTTGCTGGTGCGCGAGGCCGGCAAAACCGACCGGACGACGCCCGATGCGAGTGCGAGCAGCAACGGCGATTTCACTGTCCGCCAGGCCCTTTGTTCGCAAGTGTTCTGGGTGTTCGCGGTGGCCAGCTCGCTCTACGGCCTGATTTCGTCGGGCATCGGGCTGTTCAACCAAGCCATCCTCGAAGAACGCGGCTTCGAAGCGGAGACCTATCACACGGTGCTGGCGGTCAGCTCCGTGTGCGGCATGATCGCCAATCTGGCAGGCGGCTGGGCGGCCACGCGAATCTCGCTCGGGCGCTTGCTGGCTGCGGCGATGCTGCTCTTGGCCGCATCGCTGGCGGCCTTGCCGCAAGTGACCGAGTTGTGGCAAGTGTATGCCTACGCGGTCGCCATGGGCGCCGCCGGCGGAGTGGTGACGGTTTCGTTTTTCACCGTGTGGGGCGCCGCATTCGGGCAAGCACACCTGGGCAAGATTCAAGGCTGGGCGCAGATGATGACGGTCGTGGCCTCGGCGGCTGGTCCGAAGTTGTTTGCCGAATGGCAATCGCGCACCGGATCGTATACCGGCGCCTTCTACCTGTTTGTTCCGATCGCCGCCGTGCTGGCCCTGGCCGCGTGGGTCACGCGCCTCGAACGTGTGGCGAGCGTTACCGCAAAAACCGAGGACGAATTACAATGGGCCGCACCGTGAAGGCAGGGTGCGGCTTAACAACTTGCATGGAGAAATCTCAATGGCCACCGTAACCGAAACCGGCGTAACCAAGTTCCATCTTTCGCTCAACGTAAACGACCTGGGCCGCTCGATCGCGTTCTTGGAAGCGTTGCTGGGCGTTCCGCCTGCCAAGCGCCGAAGCGACTACGCCAAGTTCGAGATCGACGATCCGCCGCTGGTGCTCTCGCTGGAGCCGCACGGTTTTTCGGGCCGCGGCGCGCTGAACCATGTCGGCTTTCGCCTGCCCGACTCGGCGGCGCTGGTCGAGGCGCAGCGCCGGTTGGAGGCGGCCGGCATCGAGACGCAGCGCGAAGAAGGCGTCGAGTGCTGCTATGCCCGGCAAACGAAGTTCTGGGCCAACGATCCCGACGGCACGCTGTGGGAGGTATATGTCTTCGAAGGCGACATCGAGCACCGCGGCGCGGGTCAACGGTTGGAAGTGATCTCGCCGCCTGCGAATGCCGCCGAAGCTCCGCCCGCGCGCGTGACGATCGCCCACCGCCTGGGCCAGGAGTCGAGCGGCCGGCTTCGCACGGCCGACGGAGTCGCCTGCCCCGACGGCGCCGCCGATGAAGTGCTGCTGCAAGGGACGTTTAACGCCAAAATCGATGCCGATCAGCGCAGAGCCATTTTGCGGGACGCGCTGCGGACATTGCGGCCGGGCGGACAACTGCTCGTACACGTGTTGACGGGATCTTCACGCCTGCCCGAGGGAACGCGTTTGCAGTTGCCCGGTCCGGCGGCGGCGGTGGCACAGGTGCCGCTCGACCGCGAACTGGTGGCCGAAATCGAGGAGGCGGGTTTTGCCGGCCTGCATTACAGCAAGTTCGGTGCTTCAGCCTGCTTTCACTATCAGGGCGTTGAGATGCGCGAGACGAAGCTTTTGGCCTACAAGCCTCAGCCGTCGGGCACGAGCCGCTATCTGGCGATCTACAAGGGTCCGCATCGCGAAGTGCGCGACGATGTGGGCCGCGTTTTTCGCCGCGGCGAGCGTGTGGCCATCGACGAGGCCGGCCGCGACTTGCTGCAGAACGGTCCGGCCGCCGAGCAGTTTCTGATCGTCGAGGCCGCAGGCGATCAATAGCACTCAGGCCGCTTTGCCCAGCGACCGCACGGCGGCGTGCTTGCAGTCGCGCAGCAGAGTGCGTGCCTTCCAGAAATACGACGACTCCATCCGGCGCAATTGATCGGCCAACTGGGCCGCCACCGCCTCGGTTTCCTTGAGTCGAGCGTCGCGCTCAACCAGGAGATTGTTGGTCGCCGTCAATTGCGATTCCGTCTCGGTAATGCGCTGCTGCAATCGCGCGAGTGCGTTGTCGCGTTCAATTTGTGCCGCGCGAAGCTCGGCACATGCTTCTTGATGCGCAGCGACGGCCAGTTCGAGCTCGCGGCGCTCGTCGGCCTCATGCGCGCGGCGTTGTTTGACCTCGGTCCAAAACGGCCCGAGAAAAAAGCCGCCCAACTCGCGCACGCGCGGGTCGGGGTCGTCGAGCAACGCTTCATATTCCTCGGTCTTGAAGCCGTTGACCAGGCCCAGCGTGGCCCTGGTCCAGACGTCGGCGCGACTCGCGGCCATCCGCAACACCGGCAGCCCGAAAACACTGAGCACGCCGCTGCGCTGAAACGCACCGGCTACGTCGGCGTACTCGGGGCTGGCCAGCCGATCGAAGACCGCGCTCAACACGGTGAGCTGCTTCGCCGAACGCATGCCGTGACTGGAATAGCCTTGAGGCATGTCGGTCAACAGCGAGAGCATTTCGGGCACGTGGCACATTCCCTCGCGGAAGGCGACGACCAGGCTCAGGAACCAGTCGGAGTGCCATTCCAGGTCGGGCAAGAAGCCGCCCGCCGCCTCGAACGACGACCGCTTCAGAATCGACGCATGGCCGGGAATGCTGGAATGGCCGATCAGCTTTTCGAACTCGTCGGGTGCGAAGTAACGCGGAGCCGAACACCAGCCGCTGGCGTTCGGCCTGATCTCACCGGTGACGCCGTCGACCACGGAAAAATACGCGCTGCACACGCCCGCCCGCGGATGGGCTTCCAGCGTGCCGACCATCTTCTCGACAAAGCCCGGCAAGACATAATCGTCCGACGCCACGCAATAGACGTATTTGCCGCTGGCCCGTGCGAGGCCAATCTGGACGCTCTCATTGGTCCGGCGGTTCTGCGAGTTGGTGATCACCTTCACCATCGGATAGTCGCGGGCGTACGTCTCCAGAATTGCCGGCGTTTCGTCGGTCGAGGCGTCGTTGACGACGACGATCTCGGCGGGAACGACCGACTGCGTAACCAGCGCCTGTAGCGCACGCGGCAGGTACTGCGCGTGGTTGTAGGTCGGCATGATGACGGAAAGGTCCGCGATCGCGTTCATGAAAATAATCACCTTGCGCGCAGACTGGACCGCGTGATGCCAAATTCCGCCGGCCAAGATGTTAGTCGTCGCGGCGATTGAGGCAAGGCCAGTTTGGCCGCACAGATGCTTGAACTGCACGCAAACGGTGGCTGGGGCAGAACCGCGCGAGAGGACCGGTTCTGCGCCTAACGCTCCGTCGCGGCGATGCCCCGGTCGCACCACCACCGGGGCATCGCTGGCCGACGGCGCCGTGGCTGATTCCCGGCCCACACTCGGCCAGCTTCTGCCCCAGCCACCGTAAGGGACGTCCGTTACGGTGGGCCGGCGCTCGCAAGCTCGCTGGTCCCACCCTACATCCGCTCGCGATGCAAACCCGTTTCGCGGCGCCGATTGACGTTGACACGCATTCCGTCTGCGGCATAAAAGGTGTCAACCTTGCAGCAATCTTTGCGGCGCTGCGCCCTTATTTGCGATCGAAACGCCGGACGGATCCCACGTGCAGAAAGAACTCACTCGGCGGCTGTTCCGCTCGATGCTCCGCATCCGCCTGGTCGAAGAGGGCATTGCCGAGCTTTACGCCGAACAGCAGATGCGCTGCCCCGTGCATCTGTGCATCGGTCAGGAAGCCGTGGCGGCGGGCGTGTGCGATCTGCTGAGCGCGGACGACCGGGTGATGAGCACTCACCGCGCGCACGGCCATTATCTGGCTAAGGGAGGCAACCTGCCGGCCATGCTGGCCGAGATGTATGGCAAGGCCAGGGGGTGCTCCGGCGGCTTCGGCGGGTCGATGCACCTGATCGATCTGGCGGCCGGTTTTCTGGGCGCCGCACCCATCGTCGGCAGCACCATTCCGATTTGCGTGGGCGTGGCCTTCGGCTCGGTGCTGCGTGGCGAAGAGCGCGTGGTGGCGGCTTTCTTCGGCGAGGGCGCCACGGAGGAGGGCGCCTTTCACGAAGCCTTGAATTTCGCCGCCCTCAAGCGGCTGCCCGTGCTGTTTGTCTGCGAGAACAACCTCTATTCCGTCTATTCCCCACTGTCGGTGAGGCAGCCGGCGGGTCGGCCGGTCCATCGCCTTGCCGCGGCTCACGGCGTCGACAGCCGGCAAGGCGACGGCAACGACGTCGAGCAGGTGCGTGCCATGACGCAGGATGCGGTCGGTCAGATTCGATCGGGCGCCGGACCCGTCTTCCTCGAGTTTGCCACTTATCGCTGGCGGGAGCATTGCGGTCCGAACTTCGATAACGGCCTCGGCTATCGCACGGAAGAAGAGTTTGCCCGCTGGCGGGCGCTGTGCCCGATCGAGCGCCTGCGCCGACGCGGCATCGAGAATGGCTCGCTCTCGGAAGCGGACATCGAGCGGTGGTCGGACGAGATCCGGGCGGAGTTCGCCGCGGCGGTGGCTTACGCCAAAGCGAGTCCCTGGCCGGAGGCGGCCACGATGCTCGAAAAGGTTTATGCCTCCCCAAAGCCCGCCGATGCGAATCGGCGAGCGGCATAAAAAGCGGAAAGAAGGCGCCGACGGTGGGCCGGCGCTCGCAAGCTCGCCGGTCCCACCCTACGCATTACAATCCAAAATCCAAAATCGAAAATCCAAAATCTCCCCGATGACTCGCGAACTGAAATACTTCCAGGCCATCCAGGAAGCCACCGACCTGTGCATGGCGGCCGATCCGTCGGTGTACGTCATCGGCCTGGGCGCGACCGATCCCAAGGGCATCTTCGGCACCACGCTCGGCCTGGAGCAGAAGTACGGCGGCAACCGCGTGATGGATATGCCCTGCGCCGAAAACGGCATGACGGGCGTCGTGCTTGGCTCGGCCTTGGCGGGCATGCGGCCGATCATGGTCCACCAGCGGACCGATTTCGCCTTGCTGGCGATGGAACAGATCGTCAACCAGGCGGCCAAGTGGCATTCCATGTTCGGCGGCCGCACGTCGGCGCCGCTGGTCATCCGCTTGTTGGTAGGCCGGGGTTGGGGCCAAGGTCCGCAACACTCTCAAAGCCTGCACGCCTGGTTTGCCCACGTGCCGGGCCTGAAGGTCGTGCTCCCCAGCACGCCCCAAGACGCCAAGGGACTGCTGATCTCGGCGGTCGAAGACGACAACCCGGTGATCTTCATCGAGCACCGCTGGCTGCACAACATCCGCGGGCCGGTGGCCGAGGGAATGGTTCGCGTGCCGATCGGCGAGGCGCGCGTGCTCCGCCGCGGCGAAGACCTTACCATCGTGGCTCTCTCGCACATGGCACTCGAAGCGCACCGCGCCGCCCAGGTGCTGGCCCGAGAAGGCATTCAGGCCGAAGTGATCGATCCGCGCAGCATCCGGCCCTTCGACGAGCGGTGCATCCTCGAGTCGGTGCGGCGCACCGGCCGGTTGCTGGTGGCCGACACAAGCTGGCGGCACGCGGGCTTTGCGGCCGAGGTGGTGGCGCGGGTCGCCGAGGAACTGGGCGGCCGCTTGAAGTGTCCGCCGCGGCGGATTGCCTTGCCGGAATGTCCCACGCCGACCAGCCCGGCTCTGGCGGCCAAGTTTTATCCGACGTCGTCCGACATTGTGTCCGCGGCCTGCGAAATGGTGCAAGGCCGCAGTTGGCGCCCGGCCGCGCCGCTGGCGCACCATTGTCTGGATGTGCCCGACCCAAGCTTCACGGGGCCGTTTTAAGTCGTCTTTCGCTCCGCGAAAGAACGCCCTTTCGCGGAGCGAAAGACGACAATGTCTACCGCCTACTGATTCCTGGAGTCCCTTCTGATGCAAAGAATCGCCGTCCTCGGCAGCAATTCGTTTTCGGGCAGCGATTTCATCGACCTCTTGCTGGAATCGCCAGACCGGCAGGTGCTCGGCATCAGCCGGTCGCCGGAAAAGATCCGTTTGTTCTTGCCCTACCAACCCTGGAGCGACGGGCGGTTCAAGTTCCGCCAGCTCGACCTCAATCACGACACCGATGAAATTCTGGCCGAGTTGGATCGCTTCCAACCGGAGGGAATCGTCAACTTCGCGGCCCAAAGCGAAGTGGCGCCGAGCTGGCATCATCCCGAGCATTGGTTTCAGACGAACGTGGTGGCGTTGGCGAAATTGCTCAATCCGCTCAAAGAGCGGCGCTACCTGAAAAAGTACGTCCACATTTCGTCGCCCGAGGTCTATGGCACGTGCCAGGGCCGCGTGACGGAGGAGACGCCGGTCAATCCCAGCACGCCCTACGCCGCCTCGAAGGCGGCCGCCGATCTGTTTCTGTCCACGCTCTTCAAGAACTACCATTTCCCGCTGGTGACGATCCGGGCCACCAACGTCTACGGCGCCCATCAACAACTTTGGAAAATCATTCCCCGCTCGGTGATTTACTTGCTGACGAACCGCAAAATTTCGCTCGACGGCGGCGGGACGGCGGTGAAGTCGTATATTCACATCCGCGACGTATCGCGCGGCGAATTGTTGGCGCTGGAGCGGGGTCAGCCGGGCACGATGTATCACCTGTCGCCGGATCGGGGCTACGCAGTGCGCGACGTGGTCGAACGGATTTGCACACTGCTCGACCGCGACTTTGCCGCCTCGACAATCACGGTCGGCGAGCGGCTTGGCCAAGACGCCGCTTACGTGATCGATTCCACCCGTGCCCGGCAAGAGCTTGGCTGGCATCCACAGGTCGATCTTGATCAGGGGCTGCGGGACGTGGTGAGCTGGGTAAAACAGAACTTTCAGGAAATTTGCGGCGAGCCGCTGGAATACCGCCATGCGGCTTAGCGAGCGCGGGGGAAAAACTTTTGCTATTCAGGCTGGCGAACGACTTCGGTATTATTCCGCGATCGTTTCTATGTCGCACCCGCGGATTGCCCGCCATGAACCCGTCGCTCTACCAGCGCGCCTGGCACTACGTGTCGACGGGCTGCCGGCCCTTCATCAGACGTTCGCCGCCGCCCGCCTACGGCTACGCGTGGGCTTACTACCCCACCCTGTTGCGTCGGCTCAGTTCGATCTTGGGAGCAAAGACCGACGATCATTTCGGGCGCAGCGGTGTAAAGATTGGCACGCTACCGCCGGATGTCGCGAAACGGCTGCGCGAGGCGATTGACGCAGCGCCGCGCGTGCAGATTCAGCTCGATGACCACGACGAGGGTTACGTGTTTAATCCCGGCCTTGGGCCGTATGAAGCTGTGTTGAACCGCGACCATGTGTACGTTCAACTAGGCAGCAATCAGTCGGCCGCTCTGGTGGACGTGATGCGGGCGCTGCGGCGGCCGGTGGCGGCGGCGCTGGGCACTCCCTGGCATGTCGTCAACACTCGTTGCTGGAGGACGGCGGCGGGAGCAAGCGAAAGTGGGCCCAATGCCTGGCATACCGACGGATTTCCCCTTGCGTCTCCAAAGCTCATGGTATACATGACTGGGGCCGGACCTTCCCTGGGCACGACTGAGATAAAGACGCTGGACGGAAAAAAGATCGCCATCGAAGGACCGCCCGGCACCTGGGTGCTGTTTCGCAACGGCGATTTAGAGCATCGCGGCATCGGGCCGCGCACGGGCGAACGGATTATTCTTGAGTTGACGCTTTCGCCCGCGCTTCGATTCGACCCAGGGCCGGTCTTTGCGGGGCTCAACGCCAAGTTCCCGCGCCGTCCCTGGTATCGCAGTTCAAACCGGACCGGCCAACTCTTCAGTCGTGCGAAGGGACCGACGGCATGCGGCTGACCGATAGCGCCTCGGGCTTGGTCGAATGGGCGGTTGAACGCGCGCTGACCGACGACGGACTGCTGCGGCTGGCGAATCGCAGGCTGCTGCCGCGTGCGATCAACTTCGGCGGCGGGCCGGCATTCTCGGCGTTAGGATGGCACAACCTCGATGAAGCCGGACCGTGCGAAGCGGCATTTCGATTCTCGCCCGACTGTCGCGTTCCGTTGCCCGACGTGAGCGTGAGCACGGTCTATAGCTCGCACACGCTCGAACATCTCGACGCTCCGACGGTGGATCGAGTTCTTGCCGAGGCGTGGCGCATTCTCCGCTCAGCAGGACGCTTGGTCATTAAGCTGCCCGACTTCGACCGTACGCTGGAGTGTTGGCGAAATGGCGACGCGTCGTTTTTTCGCGATGAACTGTGGAACTTCAACGCCGTCACACCGACTTGGCCCACTCGCGGCATCGAAGATACACTCGAACGGCGAGCGTCGATGATTTTTTGCGGATTCTGGAACGACGAGTACGGTGATCATTTCAGCGGCCGGATCAACTCGCATCCTGGTGCCTACCACGGGCCAGCCGTGGTCGATGAAGAAGAGTTAGATACTCTCGTCGGCGATCGTACACCCGCGCAGATAAGCGCGTATCTGCGCGATTCCGTCCAGCAAAAGGAAACGAGTTTTAAGTTCAACCATCAGAACGCCTGGGGCCGTGCCGAGTTGAGATCGTTGCTCGATCGCTCAGGGTTCGATGTGGTTACGAGCGACAAGAATGTAGCGGCGGTCTGCTGCGCAGACATCCCGGACATCCGCTCGATGTTTGAGCAAAGCAGTTACACTGTGGCCGTTGCAAGAAAGTAGACTGGCAATTTCTATGCGAGGTTGCTGACCCGCGAATGACCAAGAAAGGTCCGGGCATGCTGAATAGCCCTATTCTCGACTCGTTAATGAGCACGCTACCGGCGATTCACGATCGGCATGCGCCCAGCGGCGGCTTGTACACGTTGCTCAAGCAGGTCGCGCGCCGAGAGATCGAAAGCCTGTTCAAGGCCGACCTGCCCGAGGCCGGCTTCGGCCCGTTCGGCCATTTAACGTTTCCTTACGAAGCGATGGGCGCGGTCGATTCGCTCAGCCTGTTCGATCTCGATGAGCTGATCTTGTTCAGCTTTTACTGGTGCCACCGGCACCGTTATCGGCGCGTGGCCGATATTGGGGCCAACATCGGCCTGCACTCGATCGTGCTCAGCCGCTGTGGATTCGAGGTGCGCTCGTTCGAGCCCGATCCGACCCATTTTCGACTGCTGAAACGCAATCTGGCTTTGAACGGCTGCCCGCGAGTGACGCCCGTCAACGCCGCCGTGTCGCGCAACACAGGGACGATGGAATTCGTCCGCGTGCTGGGCAATACGACCGGCAGCCACTTGGCAGGTGCGAAGCCGTCGCCCTACGGCGAATTGCAACGCTTCCCCGTCGACGTCGAAGCGATCGGGCCGATCATCGACTGGGCCGACCTGGTCAAACTCGACGTCGAGGGCCACGAAGCCGAAATCCTGCTGGCGACAAACGAGAGCCATTGGCGCAAGACCGACGCGGTCGTCGAAATCGGCAGCGCGGCCAACGCTCGTGCGGTCTTCGATCACCTGCGTACATGCGGCGTGCGGTTATTTACCCAGAAACAGAATTGGCAACCGGTCGACGATCTGTCGATGATGCCGACAAGCTACCGCGACGGCTCGCTGTTTATCACTTGCAAGAACGAGATGCCCTGGAGCGCGCCGGCGCTGGTCGCAGAACGCAATGCCTCGTAGCCCATACCGCGCCATGCCCGAACTGCCTCGGCGAATCATCATTTCGGCCTCCAGCGACATTGGTCATGCCCTGGCCGACGAGTGGCTCTCGGCGGGGTGTGAGGTCCATGGCACGTTTCGCACCGAGAGTGGGGCTGTCGATGAACTCAGGCGCCGGGGCGCCAGTTTAATTCACTGCGATGTTGCGGATTGCACGTCGGTCGCGCGCGCCTGTGGCGCGTTGCGAAAGCGGGGCCAATGGAACGTGCTTGTCCTGGCTGCCGGCGCGATCGAGCCGATCGGCCCTTTTGTGGACTGCGACTTTGCCCGGTGGTCGGAATCGATCCAGGTGAACTTCACCGGGCAGATGCAGGTGTTGCGCGAGCTGCTCCCTGCGCGGCGGCGCGGCGCCGCCCTCCCACCGCTGGCGCTTCTCTTTGCAGGCGGCGGTGCCAACGGCGCCACGCTGAATTATTCGGCGTACACGTTATCGAAGGTCGCTTTGGTCAAGGCGGTGGAACTGTTGGCGGCGGAAGTTACGGACTGCCGTTTTGCGATCGTCGGACCCGGTTGGGTGAATACGAAGATCCATCAAGCGACGCTCGATGCGGGACCGCGTGCGGGCGAGAACCTGCGACGCACGCAGGAGAAACTGGCCCGCGGCGACTGGGTGCCGTTGCGCCGCGTGGTCGATTGCTGCAATTGGCTCGTCGCCGCGCCCAGCGAAGTGATCAACGGTCGCAACTTCAGCACCGCCTTCGACGCTTGGGGCGATTCGCGCCTCGATGAGTTGCTGAAAGCCGACCACGATATGTATAAGCTGCGTCGCGCAGGAAATGAAAAAGGCGTCAGGCATCAGGCGTCAGGCGTCAGGAAGATCGCTCAATGAAACTTTCCGACTATGTCGCGGCGTTCTTGGCCGGCCAGGGAATCCGGCACGTGTTCGCCGTCTCCGGCGGCGCTTCGCTGCACCTGATTCACTCCATCGCCGAGACCGACGGCATCTCGTTCGTTTGCCCGATGCACGAACAGGCCGGCGCCATGGCGGCCGACGGCTACGCTCGCGTCACCGGCAACCTCGGCGCCGCAGTCGCCACCAGCGGACCTGGCGCCACCAACCTTCTCACGGGCGTGTGCTGCGCCTATTACGACTCGGTGCCGGTCGTGTTTATCACCGGCCAAGTGTCGACGTTTCGCGCCAAGGGCGACACCGGCGTGCGGCAGATCGGTTTTCAGGAAACGGACACCGTCGACATCTTTCGCCCAGTGACGAAGTGCGCCGTGCAGGTCGCTCGGCCCGAACGCATTCGCTACGAGCTGGAAAAAGCCTGCCACATCGCGAGATCCGGCCGGCCGGGTCCGGTGTTGATCGACATTCCCGACGACGTGCAGCGCGCCCAAGTCGATGTGGATCAGTTGGTCGGTTATACGCCGCCGCGGACCGTCCGCGATCGATCCGGCTTGAACGAAGCCGCAGTCCAGTGCAAGAAGTGGATTGCGGAATCGAAGCGGCCTGTGATGATTCTCGGCTGGGGCGTGCGCTTGGCCGGCGCCGCCGAAATTGCGCGCGACGTGTGCGAGCGGCTCGGCCTTCCCGTCGCGCCAACTTGGGCCATGGCCGATTTGTTGCCGGCAGACCACCCGTTGCGGATCGGCACGTTCGGCACACACGGCACCCGGCACGCGAACTTTGCCGTGCAAAACGCCGATCTCATCCTCTCCGTCGGTTCGCGCCTCGACACCAAGGCCACCGGCAGCCCGCCGGCAACCTTCGCGCGAGAGGCACGCAAGATTGTGGTCGATATCGACGCCAACGAGTTGAACAAATTTCCGCGCTACGGGCTGAATATCGACTTGCCGATTGCCGCCGATGCACGCCAGTTTTTCGAAGCATTGTCGGCCGCTGCCGACCGCGGCCCGCCGATCGCCGATTGGTTGCGACGAATTGCCGGTTGGAAGCGACGCTGGCCGGTCTGTCCCGACGCATGGCGGCAGGAAGCGGAGATAAACCCGTATGTCTTCGTGAAGGCGCTATCGCACGAGTGCCGCGAAGGCGAGACGATCTTTCTCGATACTGGCTGCACGCTGGCGTGGTGCATGCAGGCGTTCGATTTCAAAGCCGGCCAGCGGCTGTTCCACGACTGGAACAACACGGCCATGGGCTGGGCGCTGCCGGCGAGCATCGGCGCCAGTTTCGCACGAGACCGCCGCCCGGTGGTTTGTGTCACCGGCGATGGCAGCCTGCAAATGAACATCCAGGAAATGGCCACCGTGGCGCGGCACAAGCTGCCGATCAAGCTTTTCCTGCTCAACAATCACGGGCACAGCATGATTCAACAAACACAGGACCAGTGGCTCGGCTCGCGGTATCACGCTTCCAGCGTCGACGGCGGCCTGGCCGATCCCGACTATGTGGCGATCGCCGCGGCGTATGGCTTTCGCACGATGACGCTCAGCCGGAACAGGGATTTGGCCTCCGCCATCGCCAGCGCGATGAACGCCGACGGGCCGGTGCTCTGCCATATGGACGTTCGTGCGGAACATCGAGTGATTCCCCAGGTGAAGTTCGGCCGGCCGAACGAAGACCCCGAGCCGTTGCTGCCGCGCAGAGAGTTTTTGGAAAACATGATCATCGAGCCTGTGGAGGTATCGACGCGCAGTGCGGTTCCGGCGCCGCATATCGCACCGGCAAGAAAGCCTGTGGCGAACCAGGCCAATGTAGAAACAAGGTAGGGTGGGCCGGCGCTCGCAAGCTCGCTGGTCCCACCTTACGACAACGACCAACCGAAACCGAATGAATCTCAAAGAAGTGCGACCATCTGCCCGGCCGGCCCTCGGCCGAGAAATCAACCTCCTCGACCGATATCCCCGCAGCAAGCGGCCGATCGACGAGCGGGCCGCCCTGGTCACCGACGAGCACCGCCGCGTCGCGCGACAATTCGGCAAAGACTTTTTCGATGGCGATCGGCTGTTTGGCTACGGCGGCTATCATTATCATCCGCGCTTCTGGCAAGAGACGGTCCGCCGCATTCGCGATTACTACGCCTTGCCGGACGACGCGGCCATTCTCGACGTCGGCTGCGGCAAAGGTTTTATGTTGCACGACTTCCAGGAGCTGATGCCGCGGGCCACGCTGGCGGGCATCGACATCTCGCAATATGCGCACGACCAGGCCCTGCCGAGCGTCAAGCCGCTGCTCGCGGTCGGCTGCGCCACCGAGTTGCCCTACGCCGACCGCTCGTTCGATCTGGTGATCTCGATCAACACCGTCCATAATCTGCCGCTCGACGGCTGCAAACAAGCGCTGCGCGAGATCGAGCGCGTCAGCCGCGGGCAGAGTTTCGTCACGGTCGACGCCTGGCGCACCGACGCTGAACGCGAGCGGCTGTTGAAGTGGATCCTCACCGCGCTCACCTACATGCACGTCGACGATTGGAAGCGACGGTTCGCCGAAGTCGGCTATTCGGGCGACTATTACTGGTTCATCCCGGAGTAAACCATGCGCACCGAAGCCGCGCTCCTTGTCGAGCTGAACCAGCCCCTGCGGCACGGCATGCACTGTCGTCAGTTGCGTTTGCCCTAGCCGCACCTGCTCACGCGGCACTTCCGCTCTTGAATCGAGCGAAATAACCTTGTTGGCCGAGGCGGCTCACCGCGATCTTCATATTTTCCAGAGAGACCTCGGTCAGAACGATCAAACCGGGCTCCGCGAGAAAAGGCATTCCCTGCTTTGCTTCTTCCTCAAGGTCTTGCCGCAACCGTACGGCGTCGTAGAAGACGACGGGATGGCGTGAACCGTCATCGAGTTCGACGACGACCCCGCCCAGGTAGCCGGCCCCAATCGCATTAAACGCGTCTCGGTTATCGAAGCCGTATTCGAAAACGAGCTTGACTGCGCCAGCGTCCACGACGGTCTGCAATTCGGATGTCTTCATGAGATTACTCCAGTTCAACTTGATCGAGGGCCGCCTGGTACTCCGACGGGGTAAGCGACTGCCGCGGTACAATTTCGAAGTGCGTTAAACGCTGTCCTCGCTGGACGATTGTCAACATCGGTGGAATGCTCTTGATGCGCCTGACTTCCCCGAATCTCGCGAGGGCCGCCTGATCGGTTTCCACAGAGACGCCATGAGTGTTTTTGAGGTAGCCGCTCGCCCGATCCACCTTGTATTCATTCGGCTTCGCATCCAGGTCGTGCCCACCCCGATAGACGTTGATTGTCTGTGGGTCAATCTCCTCTCCCGGCCGCCCTTCGTATGGGTCGTTCATGGCAAATGTTTTTCACAACGGATTTGTCACGGGCCGATCGTCTTGCAGCGTTGCTTGGGTCGCTTAATGCAGTATACTTTTTCCGCGGGACTTTGTCTCGGTGTTCGCTTCCGCTCTTCCGCTCTTGCCCGTGGCACTCACTTGCCTTAGGCTAGGCGACCAGTTTCGCGATCCACGACGGAAGTTTTCCGAGCGAAGCGCCCCGCCATGAAAAGGCGGTTGGGATCACGGGCGACGATTACTGGTTCATCCCGGAGTCAACCATGCGCACCGAAGCCGCTCTGCTTGTCGAGCTGAACCAGCCCCTGCGGCACGCCGCCCTGACCCTGCCGGAACTCAGGCCGGGGCAAATGCTGGTGGAAGTGGCCTATAGCGGCGTCTGCCACAGCCAGTTGCACGAAGTTCGCGGCCGTCGCGGTCCCGACCGCTTCCTGCCCCATACGCTGGGCCACGAAGGTTCGGGCACCGTGCTGGCCGTGGCCGACGGCGTAAGCAAGGTCCGGCCCGGCGATCGTGTCGTGCTCACCTGGATCAAGGGACGCGGCGCCGACGTCCCATCGACGGTGTACTACGACGGCCCGACGGCGGTCAATTCCGGCGCTCTGAGCACGTTCATGCGGCACAGCGTGACCTGCGAAAACCGCGTCGTGCCGATCGCCGACAACGTCCCCTTGCGCGAGGCGGCGTTGCTCGGCTGCGCGGTGCCCACCGGCGCCGGCATGGTACACAAGGCGGCCAAGATCAGCCGCGGCAGCAGCGTGGCCGTGTTTGGCGTCGGCGGCATCGGCCTTTGCGCCGTGATGGCCGCCCGAATGCTCGACGCCAGTCCGCTGATCGCCATCGACGTGGTCGAGGCGAAACTGGCTGAGGCGGTGCGGCTGGGCGCGACGCATACCGTACACGCGCTCCGGCGCGAACCCCGCGCTGCCCTACTTGAGTTGACGGGCGGAAAGGGCGTCGATTACGCCATCGAATCGGCCGGCCGCCGCGAAACGATGGAGGCGGCGTTTCGATCGGTAAAAAATCAGGGCGGCCTGTGCGTATTGGCTGGCAACCTCCCGCACGGCGAGCAAATCTCCATCGACCCCTTCGATTTGATCCGCGGCAAGCGGATTGTGGGAACCTGGGGCGGGGAGACCCAGCCCGACGAAGACATCCCGCAGTTCGCCCAGTGGTATGTGGAAGGCCGCTTGCCGTTGGCCGAGCTGATTACGCACGAGTATCCACTGGAAGAGATCAATGCGGCCCTGTCGGACATGGAGCAAGGGCGAGTGAGCCGGGCACTGATCAAGATGGCGGCATGAGCCGTCCGTCAACAGCAAGGTGATGGCTGGGTAAGGTTCCAGCCAAAGCGTTTCGATCTCGCATGGCGGGCAAGTCTTACAAGCGATCGCTCTCGACTCATGGAAAAGTTCGCGCGGATTGTTGTCGGCTACCATGGATGCAAGCGGACCCTCGCCAATGACCTGCTGACGGAAAAGCTGCCGATCGGCCAGTGGAACAGGAGCGAGAACGCGTACGACTGGCTCGGCGAAGGGATTTACTTTTGGGAGCACTCTCCGACGCGGGCACTTCGCTGGGCGACCGAACGGTTCCGCAAGCGCGCGGCCGTCGTTGGAGCCGTCATTCAATTGGGCACCTGCTTCGACTTGCTCGATGAGAGAATCACCGCGCTGCTCGCGGACACGTACCCAGAATTCGCGCAGTCTTATGCGGTCGCCGGCAAAACGCTGCCTGCCAACAGAGGCAAGGGCAATAAGCTGCGGGAGTTGGACTGTGCGGTAATTAACGACTGCGTGCGTCGCATGGGACTGCGGCACATGCCCTTCGATACGGTACGTGGGGCCTTTCTCGAAGGGCCGCCCGCGTTTCCAGGCACCACGATTTCAGCCCAGACGCACATCCAGATTGCCGTGCGGAACGTCGATTGCATTCTGGGCGTCTTTCGCCCAAACTTAAACTTATAGAGGAGGGATGTCATGAACCAACCCACGATTGAAGAGATGCGGGCCGCCCTGGAGGCCACAAAGCTGCCTCCGAAAGAGCACTTTGCGCGAATGGTGGCGGACGGCCTGATTAACTCGGAAGGGCAGTTGACCAAACTATTCGGCGGCGAAGCCGAGCCGGAATCATGGGCCAAGCGCCCAGCCGCTGTGACGTCTGCCAATGTCAATGGCCGCGGCGACCGCGCCTAGCCTGGGTCTTGGGCGGCCATAGATGCCGCCGGCTTGCCCGGAGACGCGGTAACGGTCGTGGGCTACACGCCGCGGTCGATCACTTTCCGGCGGCCTTCGCTTCGACCGGCGGCGCGTCGATTATATCATGATATCGTAATGCCCTTGAGCCAGACCGCGAAAAGTGCTACATCCTGCCCGATTTCGCGGCATTCCCACCCTCGCACGCCCCGGACCTCCCTCAACATGGGCCATCGCAAGATCGTCCCCCTTGAAGAACTGGCGACGGCCCTGGCCGCCGAACGCACGGCCGGGCGGAGGATCGTCCATTGCCACGGGGTTTTCGACCTGCTGCACGTCGGCCACCTGCGGCACTTTCAGCAGGCCAAGAAGCTGGGCGACCTTCTCGTCGTGACGCTCACGCCCGACGAGTTTGTCAACAAAGGGGTGGGACGCCCGGCCTTCGGCCAAGGGCTGCGGGCCGAGTTCATCGCGGCGCTGGAGCCGGTCGATTACGTGGCGATCAATCTCTGGCCGACGGCCGTCGAAACCATCCGCCTGCTCGGACCGCACGTGTTCGCCAAGGGGAGCGAGTTTCGCAACCTGGACGACACGATCGGGCACGTCTCGAAAGAAAGCGAAGCCATTCAGGCCATCGGCGGCGAAATGGCCTTCACCGACGACCTGACGTTCAGCTCGTCGGCGCTGATCAACCAGTATATGTCGCAGTTTCCCGACCAGGTGCGGCAGTATCTCCACGACTTCGCCCGACGCTATACCGCCGACGAAGTGCTTCGACCGCTGCGCGAGGCCGAGGCGCTCAACGTGTTGGTGATCGGCGAAACGATCCTCGACGAATACATCTATTGCGAGGCGATGGGCAAGTCGGGCAAAGAGCCGGTGCTGGCCACGCGGCTGCTCGACGCCCAGCGCTATGCCGGCGGCGTGCTGGCGTGTGCCAACCACCTGGCCGGCTTTTGCGGCAGCGTCGATATGCTGACGTTTCTGGGCGAAGGGGGCGACGAAGAACTGTTTGTCCGCGGCTCCTTGAAGCCGAACGTCGCGCCGCTCGTCGTCTACAAAGACGATTCGCCCACCATCGTCAAAACGCGCTACGTCGAAAAGTACCTCGGCCAAAAGCTGTTCGAGGCCTATTCGATGAACGACACGCCGCTCTCGGACGGGGCCGATGCCCAACTGTGCGATCTGCTCGCGTCGCGGTTGCACGGTTACGACCTCGTCGTGGTGGCGGACTACGGCCACGGACTGCTCACGCCGCGGGCGATCGAGCTGCTGTCGCGCCAGGCGCCGCGGTTGTGCGTGAATACGCAGTCGAACGCGGGCAACCACGGCTTCAACATGATCTCGAAGTATCCGCGGGCCGACTATGTATGCCTGGCGCAGCGCGAGTTTGCCCTGGAGACCCGCAACCAGCGGTTGTCTCCGCAGGCCATGCTCCGACACGTCGCCGACCGGCTCGCTTGCCGCCGCGTGATGATGACGCAGGGAAAGTACGGCGCTTTGTTCTTCACGGCGCCGGACACCTTCGACCAGGTGCCGGCCTTCGCCACGCAGGTGGTCGATCGCGTCGGCGCCGGCGATGCGGTGCTCTCGCTCACTTCGCTGTGCGTCGCCGCCGAGGCGCCGGCCGAGATCGTGGCCTTCATCGGCAATGTGGTCGGGGCCGAAGCCGTGACCATCATGGGCAACCAGCGGGCCATCGAGCGGACCGGCCTGTTTCGTCATATCGAGTGCCTCTTGAAAACGCACGACGCCTCGCTCGCGCCTTCCTTGAAACTGGTGGCGTAACGAGCGTCGGGAAAGGATTTCGATGCCAGTGCAATGGTCTGTGCTCGTCACCGGCGGCGCGGGATACGTCGGCTCGGTGCTGGTTCCGAAACTGCTGGCCGCGGGACACAAGGTCCGCGTTCTCGACGCCTACTATTTCGGCGAGCAGTCGCTGGCGGGCGTCCGCGGACACGTCCACTTGAGGGAAATCAAGGGCGACTTGCGCGACCAGGCGACGGTCGAGGCGGCGCTGGTCGGCTGCGACGCCGTGATTCACCTGGCCTGCATCTCGAACGACCCCAGCTTCGAGCTCGACCCAGACTTGGGCCGCTCGATCAACTACGACGCCTTTCTGCCGCTGGTGCGGTTGGCCAAGCGTCGCGGCGTGCGGCGGTTCATCTACGCCTCGTCTTCCAGCGTCTACGGCATCAAGCAAGAAGACGACGTCACCGAAGACCTGCCGCTGGAACCGTTGACCGACTACTCGAAGTACAAGGCCCTTTGCGAAGACGTGTTGTCGGCCGAGCGCCGGCAGGGCTTCGCCGCGCTGATCATCCGTCCCGCGACCGTCTGCGGCTATTCACCGCGCCTGCGACTCGACTTGTCGGTGAACATCCTCACGAACCTGGCGTATCACAAGCGCGAAATCACCGTCTTCGGCGGATCGCAACGGCGGCCGAATCTGCACATCGACGACATGACCGATCTTTACGTGGCGGCCCTCCAATGGCCCGACGAGAAAATCGACGGTCGAATCTACAACGCCGGCTGGCAGAACCTTTCCATCCGCCAGATCGCCGAGCTGGTCAAGGGCGAAGTCGGCGAGGACGTGCGGATCGTCTTCTCGCCCACCGACGACCTGCGGTCGTATCACATTTCGTCCAAAAGAATCGAGCGCGAGCTGGGCTGGACGCCGCGACGCACGGTCGGCGACGCCGTGCGCGGCCTATTGGCCGCTTTTCAGGCGGGGAAAGCTCCCGAATCGCTGACCGACCGCCGATACTTCAACATCAAAACAATGCAAGCGATTCTGGCCGATCGGCGCCGTGCCGCGTAATCAGAACCATAAAGAAACTTCTCGGTGACAAGAGGTTCGACAGATGAACAAAAGCGTCGTCATCCACGAGAACGAGTTGAAGGGTGTATTAGAGCTACTCGGCCGTTTGGAAGCCGCCAAGATCCACTTCACACTGGCCCGCAATCAAGAAGACGCGATCACGGTCGAGGTCGCCGTTCCCGGACAACGTTGGGAGATTGATTGTTATTCGAATGGCATGCTGCAAGTCGAGATCTTCAAGAGCGACGGCTCCATTCGCGACGCGTCCGCGATCGACGAACTCTTTCAGGACTTTTCCGACTGAGTGTGCCTGCTACTATCTCCGTTCCAGCATTTCCGCCAGGTGCAGCACCTCAAGCGGCGTTTGCAGGCGGCGGAGGCGGCCGCCGATGTTCATCAGGCAGCCGGCGTCGGTCGAGACGAGGCAATCGGCCCCTGTTTCCAAAACGCACTTCAGCTTGTCGTCGACCATCGCGGTGGAGATGTCGGGATAGCGCACCGAAAATGAGCCGCCGAAGCCGCAGCACTGGTCGGCATGCCGCAACGGCATGACCTCCGCGCCTTCCACATGGCGCAGCAACCGCTCGGCTTCGTCGCTGAGTGCCAGGCCGCGCAGATGGCAGGCAAAGTGATAGGCGATCTTGCCGCGATAACGGGCGCCGACGTCGACGGCGCCCAGGCGATTGACGAGAAAGTCGCTCAACTCGAAGGTGCGGGCGGCAAGCTCGCGGGCACGCTCGTGCCAATCGGCCTCCGCCGCAAGCAGGTGCGGATACTCCACCTTGACCATCGCCGCGCACGAGCCCGATGGAACCACCACCGTGCGTTCGCCGGCAAATGCCGCGATGGTGTGTTTCGCCTGCCGCCGGGCGTAGTCGGCAAAGCCGCTGTTGTAAAACGGTTGGCCGCAGCAGGTCTGTTGTGCGGGAAAGTCGATCTCGTGCCCCAGCCGGCGCAGCAGGCCGACGGTGGCCTTGGCCGCCTGCGGCCGCAGCACGTCGCCCAGGCAGGTGACCATCAACGATAGTTGCATGCCATGGAAGGGTTCAGGGTTCAGGGTTCAGTCAGGGATGAGGGATGAGGGATAGCGAGCGGGATGCGTCAGCTTCCCGGTGGTCTTTTCTGACTACCGACTATTGTTTCCTTTGTTTCCTGAACCCTGAACCCTGAACCCTATCCCGTCGGCTGCGGAGGCGGTCCTTCGGGCCGTTGGCGATGCCGCTGGTAGGCCGAGTTCAAGGTGTCGAGCAGGCCGGGAATCTGCTGCGCCGACATGAACACCCGACACGAGACCGCCGAACGCGGGTAGAACGTGGTGATGAAATCGAACCAGAACTCCGACGGCGTATGCCCGATCATCACCGCGTTGGAATAGACGCCGCTGAGCACCTCGTCGGGCAGCTTGAGCTGGTCGTAGAGGTCGGAGATGCTGGCACGCGGCTGGTTGGGCGGCGGCGCCGGCAAGGCGGGCGGCGGGCCGAAACGCTGCTCGTATTTGCGCACGTTGTCGCGCAGCGCTGCGATATATTGCGAGAACACCACGTGCGGCAGCACCACCCGCGCGGCCACCTGGTGCGGCGAGCCGAGCCGCACCAGAAAGTCGATCACGAACTCGTGCGCGCCGTCGAACACCACCGCGCCGGTCGAGAACACGCCGCGGCCCACGTTGCCGGGCACGCGCGCGCTGACCGACGAATGCTGCACCTGTTCGTTGACGGCGCCGGGCGGCTTGGGGGGATTCGGTTCGTCGGGAGCGTGTTCGTCGGACGTGCTCATGCTAAGGATACGGCTGAAAGGTTGAAGCGAGCGCAAGGTTACCGCTGCGCTCCATGATAGCAGCGCGGTGCGGCGAGTACATGCCCGGCAAGGCGGCCGCTACGCCGAGAGCACGTGCTGCCAGGTGAATTCGCCGACGGCGCCCTGCTCGCGGCCTTCGGCCAGTTGCTGCGAAATGGTGGCGGCGATGCGTTCCAGTTCGGCCGCGGCGTTGGTCGGGGCCAGCATCCAGGCATGGCACTGCCACTGGGCCTGGTCGATGCCGAACTGAATCTGGCCGATCTCCTCTTCGCCCTTTTGCCAGACTTCGACGAGTGCGTTGGGTTGCATGAAAAAGGTCCTTTCGATGGGGCGCAGGCAATTCTACCGCGCCGGGCCGCCAACGCTAGCCGGTTCGGAACTTTTATATGCTTGGCGCTGCGGGCCGGAGAAGCTAGACTCAAAGCGCCAGCGTCGCATTCGACGGAAAGCCCGCTGAGTGTACACGTTCATCCCTGTCCGGAACGGCCGCGCGAAGTCTTTTGCCGCCGGCCGGCCGGTTCCCGCAGCCGGAGAAACAACGTTCGATGGCGCCCTCGGATCCACCGCGATGGAGCGGTCCCGCGCCGGTTCCGGCGGGCGGACCCGCATCCAATGGCCAAGGCGCTCCGGCCCCGTTGCGACCCCTACCCTTGGCAAAACCGGGCACGCCCCAACCGCCGGCATCGCACGCGCCCGCCCCTCCACCGGTTTCGCCGCAACCCGTCCCTCAAGGCGTGGCGCCGCAGCCGGCAGCTCGCCCGGCGGCCGCGCCGCAGCCGGCCGTGGCCCCCCGGCCCGTCATTGCGCCGCAAGCGGTCCCGGTGGCGCGTCCCATGCCGCTCTCCGCGAATTTGCCGCGACCGATTCCGCTGCCTGCGGCCGGCACCACCGATCCGACGAAGATTCGTCTCCGCCACGAGGAGAGGGAAGAGGACGAGCAATTCAAAGTTGTGGCCCGCAATGCTCCGCCGTGGCTCATCAGTTGCCTCGTACATCTGACGCTCGTGGTGGTGCTCGGCTTGTGGTACATCTCGGGGCAACGCAAGTTTTCGGGCGTCGTGCTGGACGTCTATGCCGAGGACGCGGGCGAACAGCTTCTCGACGTGACGTCGTTGGACAGCATCGGCCAGGCTCAGCCCGACGAGGCGCTGCTGACGCCGGACAATTTGGAAAAGGTCGAAGATCCGTTTGCGCCCGACCCTTCGCTGCCGACCCTGGCCCTGGAGACTTCCGAGCCGAGCGCGATTCCGCTCGACAAGCCGCACATTTCGCTGGCGCTGGCGGGCCGCGAACCGGGGACCAAGGCCACCTTGCTGGGTAAATACGGCGGCAACCCCGATACCGAGGCGGCGGTGGGGCGGGCGCTGGCCTGGTTGAAGCTGCAACAACGCAAAGACGGCTCGTGGAGCCTCAAGGGGCCTTATCGTTCGGGCGCGGTCGGCGGGCGCGACGTGCCTGAATCGGCCACGGCCATGGCGCTGTTGGCCTTTCAAGGCGCCGGACATACGCACCTCAAGGGCGAATACAAAAAGCAGGTGGCCGACGGTCGGAAGTGGCTCTTGTATCACCAGGGGAGCGACGGCAATTTCTTTCAGGAGGGCGGCGCCAGCAATCACTGGTTCTATGCGCACGGCCAATGCACGATCGCGCTCTGCGAGCTGTATGGCATGACCAAAGACCCCGAGTTGAAGCGGCCCGCCGAGCTGGCGATCAAGTATTGCATCGACACGCAGGAGCCTGAGCTGGGCGGGTGGCGTTATATGCCGCGCAGCGACAGCGACACCTCTGTGACGGGCTGGATTGTGATGGCCCTGCAAAGCGCCCGCATGGCCGGCCTCGACGTGCCGAGCCCCGTGTTGGAAAAGATCGGCGGGTATCTCGACAAGGTGACGCCCGACGGCAGCCGCTACGGCTACCAGGTCGACATGGACCCGACGCTGACGATGACCGCCGAAGCGCTGCTCTGCCGGCAGTACCTGGGATGGCGGCGCGACGACCCGCGGCTGATTCATGGCGTGGAGCTGCTCTCGCAAAATCTTCCCCGCTATGAAGACCGAGACGTCTACTATTGGTATTACGGCACGCAGGTGATGCACCACATGGAGGGCAAGTATTGGACGGCCTGGAACGGCGCGCTGCGCGACATGCTGGTCAGCCACCAGGAACAGACCGGCCTGGAAAAAGGGAGCTGGGATCCGCTGGGCGAGCATCCCGACCGCTGGCCGAACCTGGGCCAGGGCGGCCGCCTGTACACGACCTGCCTCTCGGTCTACATGCTGGAAGTCTATTACCGCCATTTGCCGATCTACGGCGTGAAGCGGTAAGCACCAGGCGTGGTCCCACCCTACCTGGCGCACGCTCCGCACTTACTGGGCAATCTTGGCAAAGAACTCGTCGGAGGCCAGCAACTGGGCCCAGACCTGCTGGTCGGTGGTGTCCCGCTGCAGCTCGATGGAGAACATCGCCAGACCGCCCGGATCGACCGGACGGTCCAGGAAGTCGAGGTCGTCGATGAACGGCACGATGCCCGTCGAGCGGTCGTTGAGGTCGACCGGCGATTGATAATAGCCGCTCACTTCCAGCTCGTGGTACTCCAGGCTGTTGAAAATGATCTCGGCCACCTGCTCGCGCGTGATGCCATTGGCCAGCAGCGTTTCGAAGTAGCTGACTGCCGAAGGTTCGGGGTTGCGGCCCAGACCCAAGCGGAACAGGCGCGTGATAAAGCCGGCGTCGGTGCTTCCGGCAAGGTAGAAGAACTCCGGCGTGCCGACGACGTTGGCCTCTGTGTCTTCCAACGTCTCGCGTTGGCTGACGATGGTGATCCAGAACGCCATGCCCGACGGATCGGGAGCGCGGCCCAGGAATTTCTCGAAGATGCCCGTCACCAGGTCGGCGCCCAATTCGCCCGGCATGGCCGCGGCCACGATCTCCTGGGCCACCTGTTGCCGCGACACGCCTTGGTCCAGCATCGGCGTCCAATAGGCCAGCGCCGACGGATCGACCGCGCGGTGCAGCAGATCGCGATAAATCTCTTGGACAAATCGCTGATTCAACGTTCCCACGGTGCCATCGGGCAGCAGCTCCTCCAAGATCGCCGCGGCCGTGGTGATCGTGGCCGAGGTAGATCCATCGCTGATGCGGACCGTGACGGCGAACGTTCCCTCGTCGAGATAGTTGTGCGTGCCCGTGACGGTGTAGGTGGTGCCCGATTCCGAGACCGTGCCGGTGGAGCTGGTGCCGTCGCCCCAGTCGATCGTGACGTTGAAGTTTCCGACCGTTTCGCCGCCGTTGGCGTGCAAGAAAGTAGCCACGGGCACGTTGACCAAAGGCGTGCGTTCGAAGCCGCTGATGGGGACGGCGGTGCCCGAAATCGCGGCCGGAGCAACGTCGGCCGCGCTTGTGGCCGTGGCCGAGCTGCCACCGACATCGGCCACCGTCACGGTGACCGTAAACGTGCCTTCCTGTGCGTAGGTGTGCGAGCCATTGACCATGAAGCCGCCGCTCGTCGCGGCCACGGCGCCTGCGCTCGAAGTGCCGTCGCCCCAGTCGACGGTCGCGGCGTAATCGCTCAGCGTGCCGTTCGGATCGGCGTCGGTGAAGGTGGCGACGGTGCCCGTGAAGGCGGTCAGCTCGGTGGGCGTCAGGGTGACACCGGCGGCCGTCAGCGGAGCGTCGGCGACGTGCGCGGCGCCCTGGACGGTGGCGGTGCTGCCGCCCGCGTCGCGAATGATGACGCGCGGCGAATCGACGCCTTCCTCCAGGTAGGTGTGCGTGGCCTTGACTTGGAAGCCGCCGCCGTTGGCCGCGATGCTTCCGGCGGAGGTTGTGCCGTCGCCCCAGTCGATGGTCGCCGTGTAGTCGCCGGCAACCCCGGCCGGATCGGCATCGGTAAAGCTGGCCACCGCGACGGTGAACGAGGCGCCTTCCGTGGCCGTGATGGTGGCGGCCGTCGCCGTGAGCGGTGCATCCGTGACCAGCGCGATGCTATTGGCGGTGGCCTTGCTGCCGCCTCGATCGAGCATGGCGACCGTAATGTTGTACGTCCCTTCCTCGGCATACGTGTGCGTGCCGCCGACGTCGAAGCCGCCGCTGACGTTGGCCGCGACGGTGCCAGTGGTCGTCGTGCCGTCTCCCCAGACGATTTGGGTGGCATAGTCGCTGACCGCGCCGCCGGGATCGGCATCGGTGAACGTCGCCACGACGCCCGTGAAGGCAATGCCCTCGGTGGGAGTCACCGCTACGCCGGCGGCCGCGAGCGGCGCGTCGCTGATGATCGCCGTGCTGTTGGCCGTGGCGGTGCTGCCGCCGACGTCGGAGATGGTCACGGTGACGGCGTTGGTTCCTTCTTCCGCAAAAGTGTGCGTGCCGGTAACCTGAAAGACACCGCCGCCATTGGCCGCCACCGAGCCGACGCTGCGCGTGCCGTCGTTCCAATCGATCGTGACTTTGTAGTCGGCGACGGTGGCGCCGGGATCGGCGTCGGTGAAGGTGGCCACCACGGCGGTAAACGAGGCGCCTTCGGTGGGCGTGAGCGTTGTCGCGGCGGCGCTGAGGGGCGCGTCGGCAACGTTGATGGTCGCGGTCGCGGTGCCGGTCGCCGTGCCGGGCGCGTCGTCGGCCAAGACGATCGTCGCGGTCGGACTCCCTTCCTCGGCATAAACATGGCTGCCACTGACGGTGATGTTGCCGTCGCCCGCGGTCGAGACGGAACCGGTGCCGGTGCTTCCGTCGCCCCAATCGATCGAGGCCGTGAAATCGCCGGGCACGTTGCCGGCATACGTCGCATCGGTGAACGTGGCCAAGGCGCCGGTGAACGTGGCGCCTTCGGTGCTGCTGGCCGTGATGTTGGGTCCGGGCGCCAGGGTGTCGTTGTCGGCGACGCTGGCGGTGCCGGTGGCCGTGGCCGCGGCGGTGCCCGGTGCGCCGTCGGTCAAGATGACGGTGAGCGAGTAGCCACCTTCATCGGCATAGAGGTGATCGCCGCTGACCACCAGACTGGCCGAGCCTCCTGGACCGGCGACACCGGCGATGGTGCCCGTTGTTGTCGTGCCGTCGCCCCAGTCGATGGTGGCGGTGAAGTCGGTCGGTGGGTTGTCGGTGTAGGTCGTGTCGGAGAAGGAGGCCACGCTGCCGGTGAACGTCTTGCCTTCGGTCGCGCTGAGGGTGGCCGCGCCGGGAACCAGCGTGTCGCCCTCCGCCACGACGGCGGTCGCTGTGGCCGTCGCGGTCGCCGTGCCGGGCGCGTCGTCGATCAGCGTCACCGTTATGGGGAAGGATCCCTCGTCGGCATAGATATGGCTGCTGCTGACGGTGAAGTTGCCGTCGCCCGCGGTCGAGACGGAACCGGTGCCGATGCTTCCGTCGCCCCAGTCGATCGTCGCGGTCATGTCGGCCGCGTCATTGTTCGGGTAGCCGGAGTCGGCAAACACCGCCACGGTGCCGCTCGCGGCCGTCCCTTCCGTGCCGGTGAACGTGACCGGCGTGGCCGAGGGTGTGAAGGCATCGGCCTCGGCGACGATAGCCGTGCTGGTGATCGCAACGTCGGTCAATGTGCTCGGCGGGTCATCGCTGAACGAGGCCAGCACGGTGTAGGTGCCTTCGTCGGCGTAGGTGTGTCCGCCGCTGATCGTAAACGGGCCGCCCGTCGGGCCCGTAACTGTGCCGGCGGTCGCGGTGCCGTCGCCCCAATCGACCGAAGCAGTGAAGTCGCCGGCGATTTGCAGCGGATTGCCGGTATCGGTGAAACTGGCGACGGCACCGTTGAACGAACCGCCTTCGGTGGGCGTAATCGTCGCCGCAATGAGACTGCCGGAATCGCCCTCGGCGACCACTTCGACGAGGGTGGTGGTGGCGGTGGCCGCCGGAACCGCGCTGGTTTCGGTCGTCGTCACCGTAATGGTGAAGCTGCCCTCGTCCACGTAGGTGTGGTGGCCGGTGACCGTGAAGGGCGATTCCGACCCGCTCACCGTACCGGCACTCGCCGTACCGTCGCCCCAGTTGATCGTGCTGGAATAGGCGCCGGCTGAATCGGTGGTGCCACTATCGTTAACGAAAGCCACAATGGCCGTCGCCGAACTGCCTTCGGTCGCCGCGAAGGCCGCGGCGGGGGTCAGCGAAAGGTCGGCCTCGGCGATGTTTGCCGTGGCCGTGGTCGTGGCGTTGGCGGTGCCGGGCGCGTCCTCGGCGATACTAGCGGTGATGGTGTAGGCGCCGTCTTCGGCGTAGGTGTGGTTGCCGCTCACCGTGAAGTTGCCGTCGCCCGCGGTCGAAACAGAACCCGCGCCGATGCTTCCGTCGCCCCAGTCGATGGTCGCGGTCATGTCGGCCGCGTCATTGGTCGGGTAGCCAGCGTCGGCAAACACCGCCACGCTGCCGCTCGCGGCCGTCCCTTCCGTGCCGGTGAACGTGACGGGCGTGGCCGAGGGGGCGAACGCATCCGCCTCGGCGACCGTGAGCGTGCCGGTTTGCGCATCGCTGGCGGTGCCGGGGGCGTTGTCGGTCAGCGTGGCCACGACCGTGTAAACGCCTTCATCGGCGTAGGAATGGGCTGACACGGAGAGCGTGAAATGCCCCGCGCCGTCGCTGGTGACCGTGGCATTGCCGGCACCTGTGGTGTAGGTGGTGCCGTCGCCCCAGTCGAACGTGCCCGTGAAGTCGGCCGGATTGTTTCCGGGATAGCCCAGGTCGCCGAACACCGCCGCGGTTCCGCCGACGAGCTCGTTTTCACGGATGGTGCCTGTGGTGACTGAGGAGGGCGTCAAGGTGTCTCGCTCGGCGACGCTCACCGAATTGCTGACCGGCGTGGCGGTGAAATTCGCGCTGGGCTCCTGGATCGTGACGGTGTAGTTGCCGCTCAACTCGTCGGCGTAGGTGTGGTCGCCGGTGACAATAAAACTGCCCGGAAAGTCGGCCAGGGTGGAAATACTGCCCGGCGTCGTCACGCCGTCGCCCCAGTCGATCGACGCGGTGAACTGGCCGGGGTCCGAGGTCTCGAAATCCTGGAACGTGGCCAATTGGACGCCTGTGAGGACCTGACCTTCGGCAGCGCTGATCGAGCCACCGGCGGTGACGGCAAAGGGGGCCTCGCCGGTGGTCGCTTCGGCGACCTGGGCGGTGCTTTGGACCGTGGCCGTCGTCAAATCGGCGGCGTCCGCGATGGTGATCGTGAGCGTATACGGGCCGTCCTCGGCGTAACTGTGGGATCCGTTGACGTCGAACACGCCGCCACCAGCGGCGCTGACCGTGCCGGTAGTCGGGCCGTTTCCGTCGCCCCAATCAATGGTGGCGGTGAACGGGCCGGCATCCGAAGCCGTGAACTCAGCCACCGTGGTCGTGAAGTCGAATACTTCGGTGGGCGCGATCGTCTCGCCGGTGGGATTTACCGAGAGCAGCGTCCGCGGTTCCAACGATTCGAGCCGTGGCTGGTGCTTGCGGCGGCGTCTTTGATTTCGGTTCGTGTGCGACAAGCTCAGGCGCTTGTGCCAATTGGGCAGAAACATAGTGGCGGTCTCTCGGTTGTCTCGGCAGCGTCGAGTATCTGGAGTTCGGCGCGGGCTGGGGCGTCTAGTAAAACTGAGAAGAGTTTGCGATGTTCCAGCATAATTAGCCCCACCGCACAAGCAAGTGTCGCCACGGCGAGGGCACGCGGGCGGCGTGGTTGCGTTTGGCCGATAACTTGATCAACTGCAACCACTATTACGGCGGCAAGCCGAGCAGATCCCCAAACACGAACAAGCGGCCGAGGCGGCGCCGCTGGCGGCACGCTACGAAAAGTGCCGCCGCAGCCGGCGGAAGGGGCCGCAGCAACTCGGCAGTATCTTGCTGGGCGTGCTGGCCCGTTGTGGAATCACTGGATTAGAATCGGAACTGGAGGCTCGAGGCCCTGACGCGGTCGAGTCCGACGCGAGCGCCCGATAACGCCGTTGTCCCCATGGCCAGTGC